>CAMKPI010000112.1 GCA_946414625.1 uncultured Spirochaetaceae bacterium
ACGCTCTTCCGATCTGACTGGAGTTCAGACGTGTGCTCTTGAATCACGCCTTCCCTCTCAAGGCAGAGCCTTCTCGCTTCCTCCCTTGACGACTCGGACGCCGTGTCCAGCATTGTATAAAGCGTTTGAAGGCGAATTGTGGCAAAAAGCCCCGTCTCTTCAAGGTCAGACGCCACAGAAGGGAAGATCTCGCGAGCCCTGGAATCTCCCCAGACATCAAAACTTGTTATTTTGAAAGATGACTGGAGGCACAGGCGGAGGGTCTCGCGCAGGTCCATGTAGAAAGTCCGCTCCCCTTCAAACCCGGAAACCACGGTGTTCGGATACTGCTGAACGTCCCCGTCGTCGTAGCCAGTGAATTCATTGTAAACTAGGGCTTTGGCGTTACCATTCAGGCTTTTCACGGTAATGAGCTTGTCGCCCGTGTCCTTGATCCCTACCGTGCAGTACTTTCTTTCATCCACATTGAGAGCCACCAGCACGACATCCAGCGCAAGGCTGTTATATGTGGTCCAAAGATCGCTATAGCCCTCCTCCGCCGAGTCGTAGAAATATTTGTAAGCGACAAAGGGATCTCCATAATCGCTGACATAAGCGGAAAGCGCTGTAAACGGTACGGACGCCTCCTGAAGGAAATTCAGCACCTTTTGGCGGTTCTTATCCGCAGGCACAGAGGAAAGCGGCGCCGGAGCATCGAAATACGATTCACCGCACCGGTAGCGCACAGGATCCTTTGAGGAAGACAGATACCACAATGTGTCCTGTCTCTCCGTTGTGGACGGCACGTACCGGGCGCGGAATATCCATCCTGTCTCGCTGTCTTCCCTGACTGCTATATCCCTCTCCACAAGGGTCTCCGAACCGCTTGAAGGATCCACTGTCACAAGCTCCAGAGTCTCCAGGCAGCCGCCTATCATAATCCGCCACTTCTGTCGATAGACCGTCGGGTCGTCCTCCGCGTACTTGACGTAGATATAACAATGCAAGTTCTTCTCCTGAAGCGATTTAGAATGTGTGTAGACGGTGTTCGCCCTCGGTGTTATCGAGAACGTGCCCGACTGTCCGTCAAAATCCACCTTGAACAGGGTCTTGCCTTCGAAAGTCCTGTACTCGGTGGAGTTGCAAAGCCAATGAACGGCACCCGGATCATTTTTCTCCGGCTTGAAATACGGGCTTTCCGCCGCTGCCTCCTCCGCCTCGCGTGTCCATGTCTCCATGTCGATGGAAAACTCAAGGACGCGTCCGGCAACGGAAGATACCGTCTCCACCTTATAGGTGTAGCTCTTATCCTCCCCGTTTTCGTTCCTGACAAGGGAAATACAGTTCTCGCGCTCCGTTTTCTCACTGACGGGGCTGACTGTGGTCTCTGAGTTGTCCGATAAGAGAACCTTGAACTTCAGCGAAGCCGAGGAGGCAAGGACCGAGACCTCGATCTCTGATTCGCCGCCGTCGGCAACCTTGCAAAGCAAGCGGAACGTGTTATCGTAATACTCCCTGACGCTCACAACCTCCCCAGAGCGGGTAACCGACACTTCCCCTATCTCCGTTGTCTTGCCTGACGGGTCATACACGGAGAAGCGATACTCCGCACCGGCCACCAATGTGATGCTTCGCGTGAACCGCGTGACAACGCCTTGCAGCATCCCGCTGTCATAAGAGAGGTCGTGATTCACAAACGACTCCTCCATAACGTAGCTCGCAGCGATCTCGCTGAGGGCAGACCGGCAGTTCACAATCAGAACCTTGTCCAATGCATCAGAGACTTCGCTTTTCGCGTTGATGGTATACGAGCCGGGGCGGCTCATCTCGGCGCAGGAAATCGAAAAGCCATTGCTGGAAATGTTGTTGATCCTTATGTCTGGCGACGTGAAGGTCCAGCCGTAGGCACAGTCCGCGCCGTCTTTCAAGTGATGAAGCTCGACGCCCACGGTTTCCGTCGCAAAACCGGGGGCGTCCCTGTCAACCTCCAGCTGGTAAACGCCTCCCCGAGTCTCCAGCGTCCGCCCGGCATAGGCGACTCGTATGAGTGACGAATCGGGCGCAGTACTGTCCCGCCCCACGAACGTCTCCTCTTCGGCGACGGAAAAAACATCGCAAGAAGAGATGCCCGCGACAGCGAAGAAAACCGCGATAAACAGCAGAGAAACGCGAAGAACGAAAAGAAAAACAGAGCTTTGACGGCGCATTGACTTATCCATTTTCTCCTCACACGGACCGGATCGGGGTCGCTATCTCGTTTTGGATATTCCGTCCCAGGAAAACAGAAGACGAAACCGGACTGGGCAGTCCGACCGCTACCGCAAGGTCCTTTTCGCTTGCGTGATGGATTTCCTGCGTAGACCGAGAACTGTATCGCGGCGCCGCGCGCCACCCAAAGGACATCCCCCCGATTATCGAAGAAGACCATACAGCAGCACGTAACGCCGCGCGGCACCCAAGAGGATCCCCCGATTATCGAAGAAGACCATACAGCAGCGCATAACGCTGCGGCACCCAAGAGCATCCCCCGATTATCGAAGAAGAGCATACAGCAGCGCATAGCGCTAACTCGGCACCCAAAGGGCATCCCCCGATTATTGTAGAAGACCATACAGCAGCGCATAGCGCCGCGGCGTCCAAGGTTTCACCACGGTTTTCGAAGCAATTCGTGTAGCGACACTGCGGCACTAGAACGGCACAGAGCAGTAGCCTCCCTTTGTGTTACAAACATCAGAACCGTTCCTCCAATCGCCCCAGACAGCGGATGCCGGCCATGGAGACGACACATAGCCCTTCTTGTGCTGGCTCGCCTTGATGCCGTACCGGCCGGATGTACAGGAATACTCCTCGGTGATCGCGGCGCCGGTGGTGCGAATCGCCCCGTCGTTCACGCAGAACTGCACCGTCGCCCCGGGGAACGTGGGCATAACTTTGTACCTGTAGCTGTAAGAAGATGTATACCAGAAGACTTTCCAGTCTTTCCTCCTGCAGCCGGTTATGAACGCATAAGGAGGGGGCAACCTCGAGAGCGACCCCGTCTCCTCTCCGCCTGTCTGACCTTTCTGCCAGGTGCCGAGCTGGGGGATGCACCGCACCGCTATCGTCCTTACCGCCGTACTGTCCGCATCTCCAAGCGCCTCCGCGGAAAGAAGATCCACCACTATAACAGGTTCGGTTAAGTCCTCCACCCAGACGGAGCCGTCCAGGGAGTACGAGATCCTACAGTAGCGCCCTGAGTAATCCTGAACATTCTGAATTACGGCAACTCGCTTTTCCAACGCCCCGTACTTTTCCTGCGCTTCGTCCGAAATATCGATTTTAGGCACTGCGGAGAGCGACTTCTTCTCAAGCTGAACAGGCTGGCTGGTACGGGTCTGGAACACGGCTCCCGTCACTGGGCTGCGCAGCTGGATGTGGACATAGTAGACGCCTTCCCCGCGGGAGGCCGGGATTCTTACCACATGCCTCTCTTCACGCCCTAGTTTTACCCATCCGGAAGACGGGACGCTCGCCGGATCGCTTGAAGTGTTGATATAGCAGTACATGTCATAAAACGTGGACGCGTTGAGATAGGAATTTATTGCCGTTATCTCCTTGCAGTACGTTGTCTCCTCCCCTGTACCCTTCACCTCCACGGCGTCGCTGAAACCTGTCGCAACTCTGAAGCCGAACGAGGGAAGCTCTATCTCACTGACGATTCCAAGCGGCGTATTGTCGGCTGTGCTCGCGCACTGGTATGCGCTGTAGCCGACCTCCCCGGAGAACGGAACGCTCTGGGTGACACTTTCGCTATCGAACAAGCACATCCAAACCCGCCTTCCGTTCCCGTACAGGGCGACTTTCACCGACACGCCCTCTGGGATATCCGTCGGAATGAAGCTGAAATAGTTCTGTCCGACGGAGTCCACCTCCTTTTCCACAGTTATGTACCTGCCGTCCCAGGGCTCCTTCACTTTCACCGAAGCAACGCACTTGCGGCTTTCGTAGTCTGAAAGGTACGGCAGTCCCTTTCCGCTCTTCATATTTTTGTAATAACAGGAAATATCGTAGACTCCCGGGTCACAGAGGAGAATCTCTCGCCCGTCGCCAGGCGGCAATGTCCTGCTGTAAGCGGACTCGGACACGCCCGTGCCCGAAAGGGATGACGACCTGAAATCAACAACAAGGTCTCCTGCCACCTGGGTATTGGAAAGCCGCACAGTGTAAACCGCCTGCCTCTTTCTGGTACCCGGAACCGGAAGATCCGAGATGAACTCCGGAAAATCGAAAGAAAGGTTCGGGAAATTCTCATATACGCGCATTGCGACGGGCGGAGTGTCGATGGGCTCCACCTCCACGTCGAGCTCCTCGGTTGGGCTTACTCTCCCCGAACCGTTCATGATATATGCGCGAACCTTGTATTTACCGCTGTATACCAGGTGAACGTCGTGACCGAGGCTTACATCACGACTCTCCGGCCCCTTGTCCTCACATTCCGTGGCGACAACGGTCTCGTCAAGGGACGCGCCGTCCCAATCCCGGCGGACGACCTCAAAGCACAGGCGCGATCCGCCGTCGATTTTACGGTACGAATTGGAAACGTTGTCACCGATGATATGGACAATTTTTCCGTCGGAGACGGAGGACGGCTCTACAAGAATTCTGGGCGACGGCAGGGACACCACCTCGTTCTCCAGGTTTATCCGAACAGAACGCTCGTCCTTGGTACCTGCACGCAGAGAAAGATCCACCGTCGCTCTGTTCGTATCCGTCAGCCCCATTGCAAGAAGGAACCCCCCCTCGTCGGTGTAAAGAACTTCCACTGCCTCGCTCCCGGCTGAGCCGATTGAATACTTCAAATCAATCTTTCCGACATTGCATCCGTTTTTCTCCACTATGTGGAGATAGTTCTCACCGTTGGCGTGGAAAGTCAGGCTGCTGTCCAGGGAAAGCCGCTCAGAGGCGTCCGAAATCTTCGCTCCCTGGTCGTTGAATTCGCGGATGGACGAAAACTTGACCCGACCGTCGCCATCGAACTCGAGGTCCGAATCCATCACATCCACAAAGGAATAGGAGAGGCAGTTGCGGAGCTTGTCCAGCGAGGAGAGGGAAAAACTGTAAACGGATATCGTCGCGCCGCCCTTTTCTGTAGCGTCCTGCGAACTCGCGTCTACCCCTGGGACGCCCGACACACCCGATGCGTCTATCCTGGAGGCGTCCGACACACCGGAGGCGCCCTTTTCTGCAGTGTCCGACACACCGGAGGCGTTTATCGCAGAGCCGCCCGACGCACCGGAGGCGCCCTTTTCTGCAGTGTCCGACACACCGGAGGCGTTTATCGCAGA
>CAMKPI010000113.1 GCA_946414625.1 uncultured Spirochaetaceae bacterium
TGCATAGGTTCTTCGGTGACGAAGGAAATCAGGACGGAGTCTTGTTTTTGTCTGACGTCGAGAACAAGGCTGCCGAACGCGCGCTTACGGAAATGGGAAAGCTGGAAGCTGCCGTCGCGGTCTCTGGACGCGAGAGAATGAAAGACTTTTTCTCTCTGTATGTTTCTCTTTTGGAGAGTGTTGTCTATACATCCAACAATGGAAACGGAGGAGTCAAGGTTTATTCCTATCCGCAGAGCAAGGGCTTGATGGCGCCGTACCACTTTGTCCTGGGACTGTCGGATTCCGATGTTCAGGAGGAGCGGCACGGAAGCTCATTCATCAGGGATCCGGACACTTCGGGTGAATCCATAACTGATGCAACGCTGAAAAGCTATGCATTCAGGTCATTGTGTCGCGTTTTTCTATCCTGCTCGCTAAAAAACTTCGATTCTGTCAGTACGCCTCCGGGACTCTTTGTTGAAAAAGATCTGGTTCGTGAAAGACTAGGGACGGAGACGGATTCTTTCAAGGCGGAGGAAGCATTGTGGAGCGGAAAGCCATCTGTGGGGCAGACTCTTCCCGAAACTCCTCTTTGTTCGCCGTCACAGCGCAAATGGTTTTTTGAATCGGAGGAGAAGCTCCTTCGCGGCACCGCCAGCGACAGTTTTTCGAGATTGGCACTCCCCGTCACACTTTCCGCAACCAGCATGGGGAATTATCAGAAATGCCCTTACAGATGGTATGCGTCATATAATTACAGGCTGAAAAAGAAGGATTTCGGGATACGAATGAGCGACAGCAGGCAGATCGGCAACCTTCTTCACGATGCGTTCGAGTCGTTCTACAAAGAGATCGGCTCTTTTGACGATTTCCACGCCCGGAGGGCCCGATTCACCGAGATCTTCGATGAAAAACTTGAAAAGGTCCGCCGCAGCGTAAAGGCACCCGATGCCGTGCACTTGCTTGAACTGGATCTTTCCAGGGATGATTTATTGGATTGCTTTCCCTCGACCGGGGTTTTTGACGAGCTCCTCGGCTACAGAACAGTCGCAATAGAAGAGAAAGGCCTTTCCGCTGTACACAAGGATTTCAGGCTCGAAGGGTATATCGACTGTGTTATGAAGAATGATGCGGGAGATTATGCTGTGATTGATTTTAAGACTCGCGATGTTGAAAACGACTCTTTCCAATTGGTCATATACGCGTCTCTTTTGAAGGAGAATGCAGCATATGGAAAAATACCGGCAGTAGCGCTGTTCTATCTGATAAAGCAAAAGCGCTATAAGTGGGCATCCGGCCAGAGCAAGAAGTTAACGGAGGATAACGCAAGTCATTTCATAGGATGGAAATCCGGTGAGGGGAATTTGGTCTATCCTGTGAGGGCGTCAATGCTCGAGGATTTGGCAAAAAGGATTGTTGAATCCTGCAAGACGGGCGCTTTTGAGCCGCGACCGAAAAAGGACGGTTGCATGTACTGCGAATACAGGCAGATTTGCCGAAAAAAATATGTTATCAAATGACGTAAAAAGAAGCATGGAAAGCGTATTTGAAGTTCCACGGTCGTGCATTGGAAGTATACCGGCACTGCGTCGGCAGCGTATTAGTATCGTGTCTGTACCGCGCCGGCAGCGTATCGGCAGCGCGTCTGTACCGCGTCGGCAGTATATTGGCAGCGTGGAGGCACTGCGTCGGAAGTATATCGGCACTAAAGACGCGCTTCAATAATCCTGTGAGCATAAAGCGCTTGCTGCGGATGCTGTTCCAGAGTCGGTGCGGAAGGCTTACTGAAAGGGCGTTTTTGCATGAGCATGGGGAGCCGTGAATGAAAACGGCGTAAACGGAACCGGTGTAAACGGAAACGGCGTGAATAGAAATGCCGTAAACGAAAATTGCGTAAACAGAAGCGGAAAAAACGGAAATGCCGTGAAAGGAAAAGGCGAAAAGGCTTAAAGGCGGAACTATGGATTTTAACGACAATCAGCGTATGGCGATAGACTCAAGGGAAAACCTTGTTGTCTCTGCAGGTGCGGGCAGCGGCAAGACGGCAGTCCTTTCCGAGCGGTTTTTGTCTCTTGTAGAGGAAGGACGCGCCCATGTGGACGAGATTCTCACGATCACTTTTACTCGCAAGGCCACGGCAGAGATGAAGGGGCGCATATATACTCGCCTTGTGGAAATGCAGCGCATTCGCCCGGAACTCGCGACGGAGATCAAGCGCTTTCCGTTCAGCACTATTTCAACAATAGACAGCTTTTGTTCCTCGATTGTTCGTTCCGGATGCGTCAGGTACGGTTTCACATCCGATTTCACTGTGCTGGACGATTTTTCATTCAGGGACGAGGTTTTTGACATGGCGAAGTCGTTTATCGACTCCTCGAAGGTTTTCGCGGCAATTCGGACGCTGGTGAAAAGGCTCGGCGCAGATACCCTCATCTCGATTTTCACCGATATGGCGCTTCACCATTTCGACATTTCTCGTCCTGTGGACCCAGAAAGGACAGTGGAAGCGTTTCTGGCTCTTGCGAAATCTGAGATCGATAGGGCAAAGGAAAGACTGTCTGAAATATGGGATGAAATGAAAAAATTGTTGTCCGGTAAAGAGAATCCAAACGTTGAAGTATTGAAGGCGCATCTTGCGAATCTGGAGAGCAGGATATTCGACAGACCGGACGAATTGAATTTTGATTTAAGGCGCGGAGGACGGCAGGACCTCGATGTCTTCCGTTCTTTCAGGGACGAGATCTACGCTCTGTCTGCCCGCATTTTCATGTGCGGCGGAATAATGAACTCAAGGGATTATTACAAGGAGATCTATTCTCTTGTATCCCGATTTGAGGAGCGTGTCACAGACAGGAAAAGGCAGATGGGCGCCCTTTCTTTCGCCGACATCGTCAAGCTCTCCATAGATATTCTTTCCAGGGACAAGGAACTGCGAGCCAAATACAAGAAACGATACAAATTCATCATGATAGATGAGTTCCAAGACAACAACGAGGACTGCAAGAACCTCTTGTACCTCTTGGCGGAGAAAAACGGCATGGAGGTTGACCTCTTGCCGGAGAGGGACGACCTGGACGACGGGAAAATCTTTCTTGTAGGAGACGAGAAGCAAAGCATATATGGCTTCAGAGGAGCGGATGTTTCCGTATTCAAGAGACTGTCTGTGGAAATGGGACGGTGCCTGGAGCTTGATGTGAACTACCGCAGCGAGGCAGAGCTCGTGATGTTTTTCAATAGTGTGTTCAGTAGGGTGATGGGGCCGTCGGAAGCAGGGAAGCCTTTGTATGAGGCGGATTTCAGGCCTCTCGGGCATAAAAAACCGGGAAGTGTCAGAAGCAGAATCATTTTTAATAACTATGTAATTCCAAAAGATCAAGAATCGTCTTCCAGCGATTCTGCCGAGACACCGGGAGTATCGAAAGGCTTTACTAATGGCAGAGACGGATCTCTCGGCGATGCCACGTCAGAGCCCGGGGTCGCTTTGGGCGTCCGGAAGAAGGCAACAGAAGGGGCTGTTTCAAATTCCGGGACTGAAACAGAAGCCGGAGGCGTCGGAGATAAAGACGAAGACGACGACGCCACAGCCGTGCAGAGCGAAGCATACAGCATAGCTTCCTTGGTTCGAAGAATGCTGGACAGCGACGATTTTTTGATTGTGGACGATAGCGGTGGCAGGACTCGGCCGAGAGAGAGCGACATTGCGATTCTTTTCGCAAAATCGTCCCATCAGAACGAGTATGAGAAGGCTTTGCGTCTGCAGGGAATAAAGTATGCCGTCTCCGAGGCGAAGGGTTTGGCGGAGGAGGCTGTGTTCAACGATTTTTACTCCGCGCTCCAGCTCATCCTGTATCCGGACGATGGAGTGTCTCTCCTGTCCTTTCTGAAAGGTCCCCTCTGCAGGGTTCCTGATTCCGAGATTCCTGGTCTTTTTGTAACGGATGATAATCAAAAGGATGTCAAAGGAGCGGGGACCGGTAGAGATGCCGGAACCCTTTTAACGTGGGGTTCTGAAAGCCTGTATACCGAAAAAAATCTTTCGGGACAATTTAAAGAAACGATCCTGGCGTTGCGCGAGAAGGCTGCGACGTCGACTCTAACTGAGCTTTTGGACTATGTTTATTACAACATGGGTTACCGCGAGTTTCTGATAACGAACCCTGCCAATCAGGTTTATACGGAGCACTACGATTACCTTTTTTCTCTCGCCGGTAAATTTGACAGGGCGGGGAGAGGACTGTCTGAGTTTCTTGACTATATCAGGCCTCTTCTTGGCGACAGCCAGAAAGTTGAGGGGGCGGATGTGCTGCAGGAAGATTCCGATGGTGTGAACATTATGACAATCCATCGTTCAAAGGGACTCGGTTTTCCGATTGTTATCGTTGCTGATATGGGAAGCATGAGGGAGCGGAACGCATCGTCGGTCGATGTCTGGGATTATCCTGAAATAGGTGCGCCCTTTTTTTCCAGCATCGACACGTATGATTACAGAAGCGGTCATAAAGGTCCAAAATTTTGCAATCCTATTGCCGAGCTATGCCGGGAGAAGAAGAGTCGGGAGCATATCGCGGAACTGAAGCGACTGTTTTATGTCGCGGCCACCAGGGCAAAATACCACCTGGTTTTCTCTGCCTGCATGAGGGAGTCCTACGTGGAAGGTCTCGGGGAGAAAACCGAGCCTGAAAGTATGTTGGACATGTTTTTGATGGCAACAGATTTTGATTTCGAGAAGCAGGCTGCGGTCCTGGATTGCATGGAGGACGGTTTTTCGACGAAGATTATTGTGGAGGGCCTTCCTTTTGGAAGGATTCCGGAGTCCAGGACATATTCCACCATGCGTCTCTCAAGACAGGCTTTGGAGAAGAACGGCGCTTGGTACCGAGGAGAAAGCGAGACTTTTGAGCATTTCCTTGAGGGATCCGGCATTGTGGCAGCGACCCGCCTAGAGCGTGCTGCGGAGGCTGATGGCGAGGGTGTTCGGCTTCGCGGAATTGAGTCTGACAGGGTGATCAAGGCCGGTGGATACTATACCGAATTCGGAACTTTATGTCATGCGTATATAGAGAATTTCATCAATGGAACAGGTTCGATGCCCGTTTTCGATAAGTCAAGTGAATTGGATAACTCGGCTCTCTCCGTCCTCCACGGTGACGCGTCTTCTCTTGCTGAGGCTTTTATCGGGAGCGAGGTGTTTTCCCGAATAAAGGACTGGAACCTTCTTCCGGAGAAGGAATTTTACATGTACGACGATGATTCTGCCATGATAGTTTCCGGAAGGATTGACCTTTTGGCTTTGAG
>CAMKPI010000114.1 GCA_946414625.1 uncultured Spirochaetaceae bacterium
GTTCTTTGCCATGTTTACTGTTTTCCCCAAAGAAGCCTTTGGAATAATCGTATTTGCTGGAAGTTATCAGCACATTCTGGCCTACACTGCGGAAATAGACCGAGTTCCCCTTATATGTCGTTCCCATATTACGCGCCCTCCTTTAGGTGGGTGCGTTCAAACTGGCTTGCATAGCGGTGAAACTCTACTTGACCGGCATACTCTCCAAATATTTCATCCGGCATATACCCATGGACAAGCACAATTTTCGGCTGAATCACATCCAGCATGGCACCGAGACCGATTTTGAACATCCGGCGTTCCTCTTTGGAAGTGATACAGCCGTGAGTGCTGACAGAGACCATAGCCCCGTGCGGGACTCCAAGAAAACAGTAATCAAAGCTACTTTCGTCGCTCCACCGTACATTGGGTATGACCGGAATGCCGTTCTTCTGGAGATAGAAACCGACGGCCCTGTTCATGTAAGTATTGGCCTGCTGCAAACACGGGGACTGGCCGATCATCAATGTGCAGTCCGGTGTAATGACACCATCGTACAGCTTCAACAGGTCAATATACTGATCCGTAGCCGTCAGTACCCGCGAGAACTCCCTATCATGCATATAGAAGTGGACATACTGTCGCTTGTTGGGACACTTCCGCGCTTTGGTGAACGGAATCATATCCCGCGGGACTTGCACATTGTCGAGATCCATCAGCATCGGGATCCCCGGCGCACCTACTATCGTAGCGCCTTCTGTCAGTCGCTCTTGGAAACCGTCATCGAATATAGTTTTTCTGCGTCTCATATAGATACCTCGTATAGTGATTGGAGTCGTACATAATACAATCCTCCCATCCGCGCATAAAACAGGGCAATACGCGCTTCATTAGTAAGATTTTGCCCTGAGTCCTGCACTCCATGGTATCTAATATCGAGTTGTCCTATCACGAATAGAGATACCCGGAGCGTGTTGCAAGGAATTTGTCAATACCCGATTTACAAAAATATTGACTTTCTCTCCGAATATCACTATACTGATACCGTCCTATCACGAATAAGGATATTCGGAGAAACGGCGCTGTTGTGATTGCTGGTAACAGTCACAGCGGCGCTTTTTCTTGTTCACGCACAAACATACGCATTCCTCCTTTCATATTCATGCCACATCGAACAGGCGAAGCAGCCTGACTTCATATTCCGTATAGTCCTTGCCGCCAAAGGCCAGCCACTTCTGGTAATACTCCATAGCGTAACAGGCAGCCTCAAAGCTGATGTTGAACACATCGGCAATTTCCTCCGGCAATTCTGGTTTGATCCGATGGATTAGGGGCGGTGGAGCAGCCGCATATTTTGCGAAAAAATTTGCCTCGGCTTCTTCTTCATCGGATTCGCCTTGATGATCCAACACGCAGTGACCAATTTCGTGAAGGATGGTCATATTCGTGCGCTCATAAGAAATGCCCTCGTCGTCATTGTAGTAGATAAGGTCGTTGCCAGATGGATCCTCCATGTAGAAGCCATCTGTGCTGACCTTCACTGCGGCTGACCGTTGCTTTTCTGTCAGAGCTGAGTAAGGGATGATGGATATTCCCATCTTATATGCCAGCTCGAAGCCACTGATGGGAATACATTGAACGTCATAGCGTTCAAAGAGGGCGACGACCTCCACTTTGATAAACTCATACTGTTCGTCGGACAATCTCATGCGGTATCAGCCCTCCCGGTCACCGAGCAGAATGCTCAAAATCTCTCTTTTCTCGGCGGTAGTCATCTGGTCCACATTGCGGGCAATCAACCTTTTGGCGTAGCCGATTTCATCAACGTAGCTCTGGGGAACACCTTCCATCAAATATTCCGATGTAGTGCCGAGGGCCATTGCGATTCGGGCAAGAACAGAGGAACGAGGGGTGCGGTCCCCTTTGATATAGTGGGACATAGCTGCTTCGGTAACCTTGGCTTGTTCTGCCAACTCCTTTTGCGTCATGTGTCGGACTTTGAGCATTTCTTCCAACCTTATGCTGAAATCGTTCCTTTCTTTGCTCATGGGAATCCTCCTTTCAGATTTTTCTGAAATTATAACAATTAATTATTGTTTTGTCAAGTGTTTGGATGCAAATAATGTGGTGTATAGGGCAGCAACACACAACATACAGTTTTTCTAATACATACTGTTAATTATAGTCCAAAATTGAAGAATTATCCCGATGATATAAAAAGGCCATGCCCGCAATAGACATGGCCTCCGCTGACTCTTATGCAGGATCAGCGATAGATTGTGCCGGGGCGTGAAATTACTTGTCTGTAGCCCGGAACAGGGACTCTTCCGCCGTGGTCATATCGAAGTACATCACGCGGTTTTCGGGATCGTACTCACCCGTCACTTCGGAAATTCCAAATGTTTGATGGGGTCTTTCAGCCGCTCCCGAAGGGAGCGGCTGAAAGACCCCTTGTATGAAATGAGAACCGCGCCGTTCGGCGCGGTTCTCATTTTGCTTCCAGCTTTTCGGTGAATTTTACAATTGCGTTGAATGTCGATTCTGACAGGTCGTGCTCGATCTTGCAGGCGTCGTCCCGGGCGGTGGCAGGATCCACTCCCAGCTCGGTGAAGAGCCGGGTCAGCACCTTGTGTCTGTTGTAGATTTTCTGTGCAATGGCCATGCCCGAATCTGTCAGTTCTATGTTCCGGTTGGCGTTCATGGTGATGTATCCGTCGTCGCGGAGTTTCTTGGTGATGTAGCTGACCGATGGCTTTGTGACGGATAGCTCCTCTGCCACGTCCTTGGATCTGATGTAGCCGTTCTTTTCCTTGGCCATCAGCATCGCCTCGAGGTAGTCTTCAATCGCCATGTGTGTCTTCATAGTTAAAATGCTACCCTGTTTTTTAACTTTCCGCAACAGAAAATTTAGCGGAGGGCTGCGTCTGGCGCGGGCGAATGAGGTGTGGTGACGGGTCGCGTCCGGCAGAGCGTGCGGGAAGTGAAGTAGCGGAAAGCGTCAGAGAGGGTTGAGGCGCTGATAGGTGGGGCGTTCTGGACTTCGCGTAAGGGAAGTGTATCAGCGGGTCGCGTCCGGAAGAGCGCAGAGGGCGTGCAAAAGCGTGGCAGAGTTGTAAGCAGCCGGCAGGGGTGTTCTGATAGATGTTGCGCTCTGGTCGCGAGTAAAGGTAGAGCAGCAGCGGGTCGCGTTCGGGAGAGTGCAGAGGGCGTGCAAAAGCGTGGAAGAGTTGTAAGCGACCGGCAGGGGTGATGTGCTGATAAATGGTGAGCTCTGGGTGCGCGTGAAGTCAGAGCAGCGGCGGGTCGCGCTCGAGATGGCGCGATTATAAAAATGAAAAAACGTGCTCCGTGCTCCGGCAACCGACGGTTGTAAAATCGCCTTCATGGTGGTACCCTGTTCCGGGAGGCGTTCGGATGAAGATTCTGCTTCATTGCTGCTGTGGTCCATGCTCAACCGCTTCGATTTCCAGGCTTTTGGAAGAAGGCTGGGAGCCCGTTCTGTTTTATGGCAACAGCAACATATATCCCGCTTCGGAGAACGAATTGCGGCGACTTAACCTAGAGAAGGTGGCGCGGTTTTTCGGTCTTGAAATTGTGAGGGCGCCTTATAACCACGAGGCATGGCTCCTGAGCGTCAAGGGGCTTGAAGCGGAGAAGGAGCATGGAAGGCGTTGCGTGAAATGCTTTGAATACAACCTTCGCGAGGCAGAGGCGGCAAGCAGGGCTCTCGGGATAAATCATTTCACCACGTCTCTCACGGTGAGTCGATACAAAAAATCGAGCATAATATTTGAGGTGGGCAGGGCAATTCCTGGGTTCGAGGAGATTGATTTCAAGAAGAAGGACGGCTTTGCGAAAAGCGTCAGGATGAGACGCTCTCTTGATTTGTACCGTCAGAGCTACTGCGGGTGCGAGTTTTCCCTCCGCGATAGCGCAAATAGGGACGACGGAAATGCTTTTCCCGGATCGCAGGTGAGGGCAGAGAGCGAATCTCTTGCGTCAGATACAGGCGCGGGAACCCGGGGTGCCCGTTTAGCGGGCGAAAAAGAAGGCGAATCCGCCATGGCAGAGACAGGCGCGGGAACCCGGGATACTTGTTTAGCGCGCGAATAGGAAGGCTAATCCGCCATGGCCAGAGGCAGGCGCGGGAGCCCGGGGTGCCTGTTTAGCGGGCGAAAAGGAAGGCGAATCCGCCATGGCAGATACAGGCGCGGGAACCCGGGATGCCTGTTTAGCGGGTGGAAAGGAAGGCTAATCCGCTGTGTCGGAAAACGTTTTTGTTACGTCAAAAAATAGTTGACAAAAATTTAGCAAATATATAAAATAGTGATTGTTGTGTGGGGATAGCGGCAGTCCGCCAAACGCGTTTGAATCGGTATATGCCGCAGTCCCTTTTAATTCAGATGGAGGTTCGGATGCCGTATACCCAGCAGAAAAAACTTAATAAGTCATTCTTTGTCACCTTGATCTTTCTCGCTTTGATTTTTTCCACGATGTTCTGGCCTGTGAACGGGATTGTGAAAATCGCGGGTGCGGTTGTGTTTTTCGCGGTTTACCTATACCTTAGACGCGGGTACATGTATTTTTCATCGGGCGCGTCGATGATAAAGAAGTCCGGACCGAGCGAGCGCGTGTGGAAGACTCTACAGAAGGCGGTGGACGCAGGGATAAGCCCCGAGTATAAGAATATAGTCGCCCTTACAATGATACAGAACGGCAAGGTCGATGACGGAGTTGTGATTCTTAACGGGATAATTGAGAAGAATTCCGAGCCGCATCAGACGAATGTGGCAAGGGTGAACATGGCGATGGCTTATTACGCAAGGCGAGATTTTGCTGAAGCGGCTTCAGTTTTGGAAAATCTGGCTTCCGATGGCTATGAGGACTCGCGAACTTTCGAGATGCTTGCCAGGTGCTATCTTTCCGGCGGACTGCTTCAGAAGGCAAAGAAGGTTTTGGTTGAGGCGAGGCATCGCGAGGTTGATACGGACATTATGAAAGACAATACCGGAATGTATTACATCCAAACGGGGGAGTGGAAGCGCGCCCGGCAGGTTCTCTCCGATCTGGTTGAAGGGAATCCTGTTTTCCCGGACGCGTATGTCCATGCGGCTCTCGCCGACTACTATTTCGGTGATGTGGAGAAGGCCCTGGAGAACCTGGATTTTGCTTTGGGTAAGCGAACGCATACGACCGATATATATACAATGGAATATATCTC
>CAMKPI010000115.1 GCA_946414625.1 uncultured Spirochaetaceae bacterium
CATCGGCTCTTTGCATCTCGAAGGAAACTTGTTTCTTGCTCCTATGGCGGGCTATACGGACAGGATTTACCGAGTTCTTTGCCTTGAGAATGGGGCAGATCTGGCTTTCACAGAGATGGTGAGCGCCGAGGGGGCGGCCCGGAACGGTGACGCAACGCTGGATTTGATGGAGCGCGGCAGCGGTGAGAGGCATCTTGCGGTTCAGCTCTTCATGCCTGACGGGGAGACTGCGGAACGGGCATTGGATAATGTTCTGAAAAAAGGTCCGGATTTGATCGACGTCAACTGCGGGTGTCCTGTGCCGAAAGTTGTGAAAAACGGGTCAGGGAGCGCATTGCTCAGGGAAAAGGGACGCGTTGGAGAGATTGTGCGCGCTCTGGTGTCCGGTCTGTCCTCTCGCGGATTCGGCGGCGGGGGGGAGCGTGAGATACCTGTCACAGTGAAAATCCGCGCTGGATGGGATTTGAATTCGGTGAATTATCTCAGTGTTGCGGAAGAGGCTTTTGAAGCCGGTGCGTCCGCGCTCTGCCTCCATGCCCGGACGCGAAGCCAGATGTACATGCCAGTGGCTCATTGGGAATATCTCTCGGATTTGAAACGCCGCTTCCCGGATAAGACAATCATAGGCTCTGGAGATCTGTTTTCCGCCTATGATGCTTTGAGGATGCTCGCCCAGACAGGCGTCGATGCGGTGTCCTTTGCGCGCGGTGCAATCGGCAATCCGTTTATTTTCAGCCAGACAAAGAAAATGGCTGAAGAGTTGGAGTCTTGCGATCTCGCGGGGAATGTCTTGGCTGAAGAAAAGTCAACGCACTTTGAAGCACCTTTGATCCCGATAGAGAGAAAGAAGGAAATGCTTCTTCGCCACCTGGATGGACTTATATCGGTTTTGGGCGAGCATCGGGCGTGCAGGGAGATGAGGAAGCATGCTTCCGCCTACATCAAAGGAGTGAGCGGAGGAGTAAGAGTGAGGAATGCCGTGACGCATGCGTTGACGAGGGCCGACTATACAGACGCACTCGCCCTTCTGTAAACAACCGCTCGTTGAAAAAAAAGCTGTGGAGTGGTATTTTGCAACTATGAAAGGCAGAAATAAAAACAATAAATCCGAAGAGAAGATAGACAAGGCTTTTCTTTATCTCGTTAAAATGCCGAGCAACAACGACATCACGGTTTGCGCGAGCAAGAACCGGCTCGAAAAGGGAGAGAAGGTGATATACAGCACTCGTTTCGGCTTGGATCTTGGTGTGGTTGTGGGCTCTGCTAACAATTTTGTGTTGGGCTCGAGAGGCAGAAAGTATACTCCGGGAAAGACCTGCGTTTGCGGCGCGTGCAGATTCGGTCATCTTGAATCGAAAGCCGATCCGGACCTTGTTTATATGGCTGATCCTCCTGAGTTCAGATTTGCAAAATATAACGGACAAATCACGTTGGCACAAGGAGATGAAAAGAGTGACAACTGGGATGGACTTCATTCGGGCGCAAACGGGGGTGATGTTTCGGAGAATGCCTCGGGAAAAAATGAGACCCTAGGTCTGGAGCGGAAGGAGGATGTAAAATCTCCCTCTGATGAAAAGGCGGCAGCGTCCATTAAGGTGTCTTCACAAGGAAAAAGCGCGGCAGACGCAGCCTCCTCTTTGTGTGAAAAATGCGTCCATGAAGCCGATGATGCTTTTATTCAGGCGGACATGGGTGAGGAAGGCGCGAAAGTAACCTCTGGTAAAAAAGTCGACCTTGACGCCGCTTCCCGCAGTGGAGACGCTGCGACGGTGAAGGATGATTCCGAATTTGCAAGGCAGGCAGATGTGGACTCCCGTGCAGATTTTGGGTTTGGATCCTTGAGACGAGACGAGGAAATGATGGAGGTGGACGGCGACGTCGAGTATATTGAGCGAATCGCGTCAGCCGAGGAAATCCAAAGGTATGAGGAAAATGAGGAGCGTTCTGTCCAGGCCGCACGGATCTGCAAGCAGAAAATTGCTGAGCGCGGACTCGACATGAAGCTTGTGAATGTTCATTTCCTGCTTTGCGAGCCGAAGGCACTGTTCTTTTTTTCTGCAGAGGACAGAGTGGATTTCAGGGAGCTTGTAAGGGACCTGGTTTCGATTTTCAAGATGAGGATTGAGCTGCGCCAAATTGGAGTCAGGGATGAGTCTCGCCTACTCGGGGGAATTGCCGTCTGTGGTAGGGATTTCTGTTGCCATTCCGTGTTTGACAAGCTAAAACCTGTGACAATAAAAATGGCAAAAGATCAGGATCTTTCGCTGAACAGCACCAAGATTTCGGGGCCGTGCGGCCGCCTGCTTTGCTGTCTTTCATATGAAAACGATTTTTACACCGAGGAGAAGGCCTCCTATCCGGTTGAGGGCACCAAGATACAAATCGGAGAGTATTTCTTCCGGGTTGTTGAAAATAATATCCTGACAAAAAAGACTAAACTGGCTTCCGAGGAAGGGGGCGATGTTGTGATCGACAGGAGGGAGCTGGTGTTTCATCCGGAAGGAGAATATTGGTCCGTGAGCCAGAAATTCATGAAGGAGTTCCTCTCCGAGTGACAGGGATTTTGACCCGTGGCTGCTGAAGAACGGGTTTTATGTCTGCTTAGCGAATTGTTCATGGCTATATTCGTGTGCTAATCCCTCTGCGTCGGGTCTCTTCGGCTGCATGTGCGGTTGAAGTGAGCACTTGAAGCGGTTTTGGGAGAATCCCGCGGCGTTTTTAAGTGCCGGGCGTTGTCATGCCGGATGTTGTGTTTTTGGACGGCTTTGCGATTGAAATCTGTGTGATTGAAGCCGCGCGTCGGCGTTATTTCAGATGTTTACGCAGACACAGGCACTTGGTTTTGTATTCGCATCGCAGCTTCTGCGCCAGCGTTATTTCAAGGATTTGAACAGCCGAATGGGGGAGTGTTTAGTGGACTGCAAATATAAGGACATATGCGGCGGCTGCTCGTATTTGGATGTGCCCTACGAGGAGCAACTGTCGAGAAAAGCCGTCGCCTTTGAGGACGCAATCCTATCTCTTTGCGCGGATCGTTCTGAAGTCCTTGCTCCCGTTTACGGTATTGAGCCCGGGAGGGCGTCCGTTTCAGTTGAAATTGAGCGCGGGCAAACATTCGTTTCCGGAATAGAGCCGGATCCCGCATTCGCTTTTGTTGGAATTGAGTCCGGGAGGGCGTCTGTTTCCGGAATTGAGCTTGAGTCTGCGTCCGCTTTAGTTGAAACAGAGTCTGAGAGGGCGTCCGTTTTCGGAATTGAGCCGGATCCCGTATTCGCTTCAGTTGGAATTGAGCCTGGGAGGGCGTCAGTTTCCGGAATTGAGCCTGAGTCCGCATCCGCTTCAGTTCCGGGCGACGGGCTTGAAGGCTCTGCCGTGAACTACACCTCGTGGCGGCTCAATAAATCAGACAGTCTTGGAATTTGTACTTCGCGGCGGACCGGTAAGTCAGATGGCTTTGGAATTGGCGGCAAACCCACGAACGGAGAGGGTTGCGATCTCATGAACGGAGTGGTTGGTAAAAGCCATGGAGTCGAACTGCATAGCGCAACGGGTCTCGGCGTTCAAATTCTCCCGTCTGTCTGCAGCCCGCCCTTCGGCTACAGGAGCCGTGCTCGTTTCAGGTATTCAAAAGAAGGTCTTTCCTTCTATGAAAAGAAAACGAACACCCCGGTTGTAATCCGTGAATGTCCCGTTCTTGACAGCAAGCTGAACGCTTTACTCGCAAGGCCTCCTCGGCTCAACCTCTGGGAGCTGCCAGACGGCGAGCTGTCCTGTATAAGCACTGACGACGGTGTGGTTTTCGGCGACAGCATTGGCTGGGTTACAATCAGTGCAAAGACAGGGACGCGGCGACTCCCTGTTTCCGGAGATGTTTTTTTTCAAAGCAACCGTGTGATTTTGCCGGAATTGATTGATTTTGTCGTTGAAAATACGACAGGTCCGCGAGTGATGGATCTTTACAGCGGGGTAGGGACGTTTTCGGCATTTCTTGAGGATGCCTTCAGCGTTGTTGCCGTGGAAAGGGAAAAAAAATGTCTCTCACTTGCCCGTAGGCACCTTAAAAACACGACGTTCTATACATCCGCGGTCGAAAAATGGAACCCGAGGCTCGAAAGCGGACGGGCTGTCGACACGGTTATCGTGGATCCCCCCAGAGTGGGCCTGGAGAGCCGGGTTCCCTCTCTTTTGGCTTCCTGGTCGCCGAGCCGCATAATATATGTGTCCTGCTATCTTCCTACCTTGCTTCGTGACGTGAAGCGCCTTATTCGCCTCGGCTACTCCGTCTCCCTTGCCCGACTTTTCGACTTCTATCCAAACACGCCGCACATGGAGACTGTAGTATTGATGTCAAAGGTAGGAGTGGAATAAGCTTAAAAGCCCTTGATTTCAGGCACTTTTCGACTTTAGGTGGTTTCGAACAGGTGGAGACGGTAATCGCTCTGTGGTAACTTATCTATGGTAGCTTGGCTCAAAAAAGTGTGAGAGTTGAGTTGCCGGATTAGATGTCAGGGGTGTTGAGTGTTCGAGATAGATGTTGGAGGAATACTTGGATTTCATATTAGAGCAGCTGTCAGATTTGAACGGGGTGTCCTATCGTGCGATGATGGAAGAATACATCATCTATTATCGCGGCAAGGTGGTCGTCGGCATTTACGATGACCGCTTTCTTGTGAAGCCTACGAAGTCAGCCGTGGCTATGATGCCGGACACAAATAGAGAACTGGAAATGCTGCTCGTTGATGACGTTGAGAATAAGGAATTCCTGAGAGAACTTCTGGACGAAATGTACGAGGAGCTTCCTGCTTCAAAGAAAAAGAAGTAAGCACATACCAAGGCTTCCACACCTCTTTCATCGGCGGGGAGCGGAAAAGGAGTGAAAAGAATGGACGCTGTTATATACATCCACGGCAAGGGAGGCAACGCGGCTGAGGCGGAGCATTACAATTTGCTGTTTTCTTCCTGTAATGTGATCGGACTTGAGTACAAGAGCTTTACACCGTGGGAAGCAGGAATGGAAATACATGCTGCTGTTGCAGAACTGAATGCAGGATATGACAGGATTATTCTGATTGCCAACAGCATCGGCGCGTATTTCTCTATGAACGCAGATATCGAAAGGTATGTCACTCACGCCTTTTTCATATCTCCCATCGTGGATATGGATAAGCTGATTAGCGACATGATGGGCTG
>CAMKPI010000116.1 GCA_946414625.1 uncultured Spirochaetaceae bacterium
GTCCGATTATTATCACATGGATCTCAAAACGCTGCGCGGATACTTCTCTTGGCGCACACTTGCAAGGCGGGGGAATTTCAGGGATGCCGACGAATCGTTTTACAGGTTGTATTTTTTTGAGCTACTGAACGGGATAGGAGCCTCTACCGCCGATGAAGCGCTGGACAGAATGTCACGAGTCCTTGAAAACTGCCACGGCCAGAACGGTTTTGTATATTCTTATCTTCAGAATCGTCTGAGAGAGTGGATGCTGGAATATGCTGTAATCCAGCGGATGCCGTCTGAAAGGATTGTTTCTATGCTTCCGCAAAGCGAGGCGGTTTGCGACAATGCTACGCTTACATTGAGGAATCCAGTTGGCTTTTCCGATGACGATGTTGCGAATTCCATCTTGAGGCTATCCGGTTATAATTATGAAAGGTCTCTGATTTTTGTCGAAAGACCCGCCGAGACGCGGAGGATCATTGCACTTCTTTGGAGACATCTGGTCGAAGACTGGCCGAAAGGCTCTTCGTCTCTTTTCACACTGTTTCTGGGGTCACTGCGGAGCCGTAAATGGAGCCCGTTGAGCGGCACTCTATTTTGCTGGGAAAAGTATAACACGGAAGCGGATTTTAAGGTAATTGTATCTGATGTAAGAACTTATATTTATAAAAACGGTGAGTGGAAAATCAAGTGCTATGTGCCATGGCTCATAAAACGGGATAGATTCAAGCAGCTTGTGCACGTGGTGGATAGGACGCTTAGAATCTATTACGCTCTGAAGCATCCGTTGAAGAGTCGGGACGACGAGAGCTGGCTGGAGCCGTATCTGAAAGATGTCCTGGCATCTCTTGAAAGGGAGAAGCTGGATGCCGCGCGTAGGGGTGTGGTGATCCGCGGCTCTGAGCTTGAAAAGATACGCGAGGAGGCCTTGTCTACGCAGGATTCCCTTTTGATAGATGATGACGCGATAGATGAAGGCACTAATGCTGCGATCAATTCGGGCTCTGGAAAGTCCCTTCCGGACAGAACGCGCGATGGCGGGTCTGCGGTACCTGTTCCTGGAACGGAGGGCGGGATACGTGACGGCGGGATACCTGCCATTTCCGTGGTGCTCGCGCTTCGCGGAGACAGCAGACATGGAGACTTCGCGGTACCTGCATCCGTCACCGAGGACGCGGGATTTGTTCACCCCGCTGAGGGCGCGATCCCTGTTCCCGGCGCTGAAGATGCGTTCTCTGTCCCCGGCGCAAAGGGGGCATCAGGCGGAGACAGCAGCAACGGGGATAGCGCGATATCTGTCACCGGTGATGCGATATCTGTTTCTGACGCCGGTGACTCCTTATCTGTTCCCAGTGTCGAGGGCGTGAGCCCTGTCTCCGGCATCGAGACCCCGATCCCCGCACCCGACGCTGAGGGCTGGGCTCTCTCATCTTTTCAAAAACAGGTGCTTTCATTTTTGCTGAAAGGAGAGCCCGTGAAAGAACTTTTGAGGTCTCGCGGCGTATCCATGGAGATTTTTGCGGACGAGGTGAACGAAGCTCTGTTCGATCTGATAGGCGACGCTGTTTTGGAATGCGTCAGCGACGAGATCTGCCTCGTGGAGGATTACCGGGAGGAATTGAAGCAGATCCTTATCTCCTGAGAATGATAGCGCGAAGCATTCGGTTGTTTTGTAAAAAAGGGAAAAGCGTTATTATAGAATACGGGCCTGTGAACTCTATGGACACCCGGCGCTGCGTGCGCCTCGTTAATCGAGGATGGTCTCGGCTTGCCGTACAGGTCGACAAAACCATTCTGAATATGGACCGGAGGTTTTTTCCGGTAGTTTTACTGAATGCCATCGACACAAGAGCCCAACATTTGAACTTCTCACACAACGGAGCATGAAATGGAAGAAAGGAAAGCGCCTCGGAGGATTGCTCAGACAATAATCAGCTCGCTCACAGCCGGTGTTGTTCCTCGTATAGGCCTGCCGTATATAACGGTGGGGCGGAAGAACGAGATCGCTGCCCTCTTGCGCGACATCGGGATTGTGTCCGAGGGGGGAGCGTCATTCCGGTTCATTTCCGGGCGCTACGGCTCCGGCAAGAGCTTTTTGATACAGACAATCCGGGGCTATGCCATGGATCGCGGCTTTATCACATCGGACGCCGACCTTTCTCCGGAGCGCCGCCTGCAGGGAACCCATGGGCAGGGGCTTGCCACGTACCGAGAGCTTATCGGGAACCTCGCCACAAAGACGAAAAGTGAGGGCGGCGCGCTCCCGCTGATACTGGACCGTTGGATAAGCCATGCTCGGCTTGAAGCGGAGTCGGCGGCGGCGTCATCCGGCGCTGCCAGAACCACCGACGCATCCGCGGCACACCACGCAGAATTTGGATCCGCGGGCGGCTCTGCGGCGCATGCTTCGCAAACCGGGATGGCAAGCGTGGCAACACTGGCGACTCATCGTTCAGAAATCACTCCACCAGGAGATGCCCATTTGGTGCCGCCGTTGTCCGAAGAAGACAAGTCGGCTATGGTGGAACGTAAAATAGCCCAGGTGACATCCTCGATGCGGGACATGGTGTACGGCTATGAGTTCGCGAGTCTTCTCACACAGTATTATCACGCGTATATCGATGGAGACGACGAGACGAAAGGTCGGATCTTGAAGTGGTTTCAGGGCGGATATGAAACGAAGAAAGAAGCCCGCGATGCCCTCGGGGTGAATATAATCATAAACGACGAGAACTGGTACGAATATCTGAAGCTTTTCGCCGAGTTTTTCCGCTATGCAGGCTACTCCGGGCTCATTGTGCTTATCGACGAGCTCGTGAACCTGATGAAAATCCCCAACGCTGTAAGCCGTGGGTATAACTACGAGAAGATTCTCACCATGTATAACGACACCCTGCAGGGCAAGGCACGGTATCTCGGAATCATCATGGGGGGCACTCCAGCCGCAATTGAGGATAGGCGGCGCGGTGTTTTCAGCTATGAGGCGCTCCGTTCCAGGCTCCAGGACGGCAGGTTTTCCGCGCCGGGGATGAGGGATCTTCTGGGGCCTGTGATCCATTTGGAGCCGCTTTCGGCGGAGGAGATGCTGATCCTGTGCGAGAAGCTGCGCGCCATGCACTCAGATCTTTACGGCTACGAAACACGTGTGACAGGGGACGATCTCGACACTTTTATACGTATCGAGTATGCGAGGGTCGGCTCCGCGGAGAACATCACGCCTCGCGAGATAATCCGCGATTTTATAGAGCTGCTTAACATAACCTACCAGAATCCGTCGATTTCGGCGTCGGAGATTCTCTCTTCAGGCGCTCTCAACAGCGCATCTATGTCCGCGGGAATTCAAGACCCGCAGGGAGATCAATATTTCCGGCATTCTCTCAACCGCACGTCTTCACCCGCGGGGGCAGGCGGCACTTCCTCCGTGTTCGAAGGGAGCGCGCCGCTTGACGGTGGGGCTGCGCAGGCTGATAGATACGCTGATGGCAACGCTTCGAGGGGCGTGTCCTCCGCTGGCGGGGCTGCGCAGGCTGATAGATATGCTGATGGCAACGCTTCGTGGAGCGCGCCGCTTTACGGTGGGGCTGCGCAGGCTGGCAGATACGCTGATGGCAACGCTTCGTGGGGTGTGTCCTCCGCGGACGACGCTTCGCGCGGCTCGACTGGCTCAACCGGAAAAACCGACGCATTTGCCGAATTCGACATATGATACGGGCTCAGAGGGCGGTGCTCTATTTTGAGGCGTCGCCCATCTTTACCGGAAAAACCGACACATTCGCCGAATTCGACATCTGATACCGGCTAGGCGTGCGGAGCCCGTTGCGATGGTGCCGCCCGCCTCATAATTTTTTGCATAATGGACGTTTACAACAGATACGCGCCGTTTATACGGGAATATATCTACTCATCTGGCTGGACAAGTCTCCGCGCCGTGCAGAACGCCGCGGGAGAGGCGATATTCGGAAGCGACGACAATGTCCTGATTTCTGCGTCAACCGCTTCAGGCAAGACCGAGGCGGCATTTTTTCCGATTCTCACTCTCCTGGATGAGAGGCCGTCGTCTTCGGTCGGCGTGCTATATATCGCTCCGCTGAAAGCTCTTATAAACGATCAGTTTGAACGGCTGTCATACCTCTTGGAAGACGCCGGAATTCGCGTCACGCGGTGGCATGGGGATGCGTCCGACACTGGCAAGAGGAGGCTTTTGAAGAATCCCAGCGGCATTCTTCAGATTACCCCGGAATCTTTGGAGTCTCTTCTCTTCAACAAGAACATGGCGATTCCGAAGCTTTTCAGCGACCTCAGGTTTGTGGTGATCGACGAGGTTCATTCCCTTCTTCGTGCGGATAGGGGTTTGCAGACTTTTTGCCTTATCGAGCGGCTGGAGAGACTGTCGGGCTCTAGACCGCGGAGGATTGCCCTTTCCGCTACAATAGGGAAGGTGGAAGAGGCAGCCCGCTTCATCTCTGCGGGTAGCGGCAGGCGGACCGTTGTTCCTAAAATCGAGGGTCCACGTGAGAGATGGCGGCTTTCGATGGAGCATTTCTTTAACATCCCCGCAGGGAAAGGGGATGGAAAGCCGCAAAAAACCAACGAACCGAAGACGTCGGTGGACTCGTTCAGCGGGGCGGATCATGGCTTAGTTGAAAGACCGGAACTATCCAGCGGGGCGGATTTTGGCTTCCCTGGCGGAAAAGACGTCCGCCCATCCGTCGCTGCCGTCTCTCATTTGTCAGGGAACGCTGTCTCCCGCGCGCCCGTCGCTACTGACACCCGCTTGTCCGGGGACGCCGTCTCCCTCTTGTCCGGAAGTGCCCGCCCATCTATCGCTGCCAACACCCGCGTGTCCGAGAACGTCAATGGCCGTCCTCGCGGTGACGCCGATTCGCGTTTGCTGGAAAAAGGAGAGGCACACAAGGCTGAAGACCCGCTTCGCGATGCGGATCCCGGACTTAAGTACATATTTGAGCGCACCCGGGGCTCTAAGTGTATTGTGTTTACAAATTCCCGCGAGGAGTGCGAATCTGTATGTCAACGCCTCAGACAGTACAGCGAAGCGGTGGGCGAGAGCGAGCGGTTTTTGATACATCACGGAAACCTTTCGTCGTCGTACCGCGAGAGCGCGGAAGCGGACATGAAGGACGATGAGTCCCT
>CAMKPI010000117.1 GCA_946414625.1 uncultured Spirochaetaceae bacterium
CCTAGGAGAGGTTTCCGCGGCGCCGGGATGCGCATGTCCGCGTGACCCGCGAGAATCACGCGTTTTCTCTTGCCCGTAACAACAATAAGCCGGGATACGCATGCCCGCGTGATCCGCGAGATCCACACTGCTTCGCTTCGAACTTCAGTTTTACACCGAGACTCGCATGCCCGCATGACCCGCAACCTGAAACGGTGAGAACAATTAACCGGGAATAAAGCGCCGAGATGCGCATTCCTGCGTGAACGCGAAACACTAAAGAAGGTTTTTGACATCAATCTACAACCGTCGAGGACCGAGACTCGTATACGCGTGTGATCCGCGAGTTCATTCTTCCGTCTGCCGTCTTTACCGGCTTCGGACCGAGACTCGTATACGCGTGTGATCCGCGAGTTCATTCTTCCGTCTGCCGTCTTTACCGGCTTCGGGCCGAGACTCGTATACTCGTGTGACCCGCGAGTTCATTCTTCCGTCTGCCGTCTTTACCGGCTTCGGGCCGAGACTCGTATACTCGTGTGACCCGCGAGTGCGTCCAACAGTCAGCTGATACTGATAGCTGAGCACAAATCCACAAGCTATGCCTCTGAAATCCGCCTGGAATTTACACCAGGCGTTTTTCTCATCCAAAACACTCGGGAACATCATTGATTATTTGAATTTGTTTTATGTAGAATGAATAGAAACTAACCGAAAGGAGACCAGGCATGAAAGCAGTTTTTTTAGGCCCGCCGGGAGCCGGAAAAGGCACCGTTGCGGCAAAAGCAAAAGACTATTACAAAGTCCCGCATATCTCAACAGGAGACTTGTTCAGGTATAACATCAAGAATGAAACCGAACTCGGAAAGCAGGTGAAGGAGATTCTCGCATCCGGAGGACTCGTTCCGGATAATATCACAATCGAGATGGTCAGGCGCCGCATTGCTGAGCCGGACTGCAAGAACGGCTTCATCCTGGACGGCTTTCCCCGAACGATTCCTCAGGCGGAAGCCCTCGCAGAAATGACGGAGCTCGACCACGTCCTGAACCTTGCGATATCCACGGAAGAGGTCGTGGAGAGACTTTCCGGCCGGAGAATGTGCCCTTCCACGGGAAGAATCTACCACATAAAGTTCAACCCGCCAAAGGTCGATGGAGTGGATGACGAGACCGGAGAAGCGCTCATCCAGCGTGACGACGACAAGGAGGAAGCGATAAAGCACCGTCTTGATGTCTACAACGCCCAGACCGAGCCCCTGATAGACTACTACAGGAAGAAAGGCTTGATACGCGAAGTGAAGACAGACAACAGCAAGAAACCGGAAGAGGTTTTCGAGCTGGTGGTAAAAGCATTGGCATAAGGAGAGTGTAATGACAGGCAAGGTTATCCTGCACGCCTCGGACCTCGATGGATTCCTGAAAGATTCGGACAAGGAAACAATCCGTGAAGTGCGCGACATGTACTCCAAGTCCCTTGAACTTTGTGGCAAGATCGAGTCCTCAAAAAACCTGGACGACGTCCTGAAGGCAAGGGAGTCGCTCGTTGTAGCGTCGAACGATATCGGAAAATTCCTGAAGGATGTGTGCGCAAACGAGAAGAACATCCATGTATACAGCTTCGAGACACCGCGGGAGCTGCACGGACAGGCTTCCCGGCTTATCGCCAAGCTCCGAAGCCCGGACACAGACCACGCGGAGTTCCTGTACTACATCCAGCGCGCATACGAGTTGCTCTTCGCGCATACGTTCACCGACAGTGCAATGGATTCAAAATACTCGATCATCACCCCCACCCCGGTGACCAATCCGGTTCGAAACTACGCTGTGCACAAAGTGCCCAACGTAAACGGACTTTCCGGTCAGGCTGTGATGTGCGTAATGCTGCGCGGAGCACTTCTGCCGTCCATGATAATCAGCAAAGAGATACAGGACTATACTGCGGACAACTACATAACTCCTTTTGCACTCTTCCGCATAAAACGCGACGAATCAAAGAAGGAAAGCAACATGGACTACGTCCTTGATCTGGGCAAGTCCTTTTTCCGGCTTGATTTGCTGGACGGAAAGGATCTGATATTCGCCGATCCGATGAACGCCACGGGCGGCTCTCTTGTCACCATTGTGAAATATCTGGGTGACAACGGAGTGAAACCACGATCGATCAAGTTTATCAACGTCATTTCTGCTTTGAAGGGAAGTCTTCGCATAGTTCGGGCGATTGAGAACTGCGAGGTGCATACACTCTGGATGGATCCCATACTGAACGAGGACGCATACATCCTGCCGGGCCTGGGAGACGCTGGAGACCGTCTGAACGGTGAGGATCCCAAGGAGTTCCCGAGGAACATGATCCAGCTCATTGCGGATTACGGCTCTTCAATAAACAACCTCTACAGAAGTCAAGTGCGAAAAATTGAGGAAACCGTTCTTGGATAAGTACAAAAAAAGTATAAACATGCCCGCGGGGCAGCCAAAACCTCTTCGGATTCCGGCTCCCGCGGGTGTTTTGCTTTTACTTGTTCTATTATGTCTCTCCTTTACATCCTGCAAAACTACAGGCAACAACACTCCGCGCGAAAACGAGATAGTATCCTATTCCATCCGCCTGGCCGAGGAAAAAGTGCGGCGTGGCTTGCCGTGGCAGGCGATTGAGATTTATGAGACGGCATTCAAAGAGGCGGACGACTGGCGGCTTCTTTACAACGAGGCACTTGTCTACTCCAAGATGGGCTACTATCCGAACGCCGTCGAGCTTCTTGAAAGAGTTCGCGACGAATGGGAAGAGACCGAATCCACATGGCCTGCGCTTGCATCCATCTATGCCCTGAACGGACAGGACAGGGAGGCAAAACAACAGTACGAGTCATACCTGAGGAACCACAGGGACGACAAAACCGTTCTGGAAGCATATATGTCTTTCTGCTTCAGGTGCCGATATTACGGAGAGGCTTACAACGCCGCGCTCGACCTTTGGAACATGCAGGTATTCAAGAAGGAGGTTGTCGACGTACTATACTCCGTCGATGAAGCGCAGTGGGGCGCGGTAAGGAGGCTTTTTCCTGACGAGAATAACGACTCCTCCGCCGCAGATAGTCAGTGAATAACGAAACTGACGCTTAGGAGCGTTTCAGAGACATAGTATAGGTTCAAAACCCAGAGCCATTATTTATAGTTTCGCTCTATTGAGGATATGTCCAGCATGTCCCCGATTCTCCGATCCCAGTCCTTTGGGGAGAGCTTGAACAAGCCACTGGTTGGGAAAAAAGAATATTCTCCGAAGTATACCCTGCCTTCAATCGCATATAGATCAACCCTGACAAAGGGAATACCCTCTGAAAGAATCCGTGCAATGCGTACCATCTCGTCGAATGTGGATGGCTTTTCCGGTTCATCTGAAACCATCCTGTGGTCCGATCGCTGGAACGGCGCCTTTTTCCAATCCATTGTATAGAACGTTATCTCTTCGTTCGGCTTGTGCTCATTTCGAGAGAAATACAGAAACCTCGGCTCTCCATTAAAACAATAGAACTTGTAGTCCACGAGGTCTTCGCTTGAGGAATCCTTCATGTATTTCTCGGCGAAAACCAGTCTTTTGACATTCTTATACGGCCACTCCCTGCTGTAACGGAAATAATCAAACTTGAGCGCCTTGTCTATTTTTTTCCTTGCTTCGTCCAAATTCAGCGAGGACTTTTCCTTGCAGATCACAATGCCGCCGCTGTCGTGGGAAACCTTAAGAACAAACTCATCAGGCAACTTGCTGAAATCTATATCACTGGCAGAATTCCAAACGCCGAGGGTTGGAATCACATGCTCCTGTCCGATTTTCTCCGCAACAATGGCTTTAACGGATACCTTGTCGACCATGCGCGTGTATGCCGGATCCCTGGCATAAAGCTTCAGATACTGGAGTTTCTCAGTGAAAGTGGCGGGATGCTCGAGATCAAGGCGCGTCCCCATGCGGATCCGGTATATCAGGCGGATATACGCTTTATCTCCGAGGATTCCCGACAGAATTCTCCGGGAATATTTCAAAAATAATTCTTTCATCTTCTCTCAATCTCCAACCAGATTGAACGAGCCCATTGCCTCGCACTCATAACCGTATGTTTCGCATTCTTATATTACAAAAAACCGGCTGAGACATATGTCGCACACAAGGCGATTTATCCGTCGCAGTACCCGAAGCGATATCGTTAACAAAACGCCCATTACCTCAAGCAAGGCGTTTGCCCACCCACGCCCAAGGCGGGGACTTTGACAAACGCTCATCTTGCACGCAAGGCGATTTGCCTGTCGCCACAAAAATATTCGCGCAGGACATTCCACAGGAGAATCCTGCAACGGACAAGCCTATCCCCGCTTACGATTCATCCCAGCAAAACGCCAGCAGCAGGACAATCCCACAGAAGAATCCTGCAACAAACAGTATTATTCCTGCCTATTTCTCCGGACGATCCGCACCCGAACAATGATTTCGAGCCTAGACAATGCATAGCGAATCTCAATACAACAAAAGCCCAACAGCGGCTCCTGCAAGTATCCAAATAATCGGATGAATCCTTTTAAAAACAATTACTGCGATAAAAAATGCGGCGAAAAGACCGAGCGATAAGCCTTTCACTCCGTTTTCATCGATCATCACAACCCTGAACACACCGAGAAACGCATAGCACAAAAGGCCTATCACGGCAGCTCGGAGAAAATAAAAAACCGTCTTCACCGCCTTGTTCTCGCTGAACTTTTTCAGAAACGCGCTGATTACAACGGAGATCAGCAAGCAAGGCGCCACAAGACCGGCAGTGGAGGCAATGGCGCCTGGCAGCCCAGCGACATGCTGCCCCACGTATGTGGCCATGTTTATGCCGAGAGGCCCAGGCGTGGACTCGCTGATTGCAACCATGTTTGCAAGCTCTGCAGATGTGAACCATGAGGTGTCTTCCCCCATCCTCACGAGAAAAGGGAGCGTCGCCATTCCGTCACCGACGGCAAAAAGACCGGTTTTG
>CAMKPI010000118.1 GCA_946414625.1 uncultured Spirochaetaceae bacterium
AGGAAAAGAAACAGGAGCTTATCGCCAAGTTTGGTGGTAGCGAGAAGAACACGGGCGCGGCGGAGGTTCAGGTCGCGCTTCTCACGGAGAGAATCAACGATCTCCAGAAGCATTTCAAGGCAAATCCGAAGGATCACGCTTCCAATCGTGGTCTTTTGAAGATGATTGGTCACAGAAGAAGCCTTCTGAAGTATATCAGAAACAACGATATCGAGAAGTATCGTTCCCTGATTGCGGCTTTGGGGCTCAGAAAGTAATTGAATGGAATGGCAGGCCCCGGTTATCGCTGGGGCTGCCGTTGTTTTTGGAAACAGTTTTTGCGCATCCCGAATTTAGTCGAAGATTCCGCCTTGTTGCGAGTCCTGGACTAAGTTCAGGAGCGCGAAACGACGATTCGGGTGCGGATGCTTCTGTTTGTGGCTTAGTGCCGCATTTCGGGGTTTTTTGCGCCCAGGCGGCGGAAGACGCTGCCTTGAGGAAGAACATGGAGATTAAATCAGTTCAAGTCAAGATCGGTGACGATTATCTCGTCTTTGAGACGGGTAAGATCGCCAAGCAGGCGAACGGTGCGGTTTATGCACATTATGCGGGCAGCGCCGTGATTGCCACAGTTTGCTGCGGGTCAGAGCCTGCCGCGCCTCTGGATTATGTTCCTCTTTCGGTGGAGTACAATGAGAAGTACTATGCCGCAGGGAAGATTCCCGGCGGGTTCCTGAAGAGGGAAGCCAAGCCAAAAGACAAGGAGATCCTTGTGAGCCGTCTCATAGACCGGCCGATGAGACCCTTGTTTGACAAGGCGTTCAGCCGGGAAATCCAGGTTGTGCCCACCGTTATATCAGCCGACCAGATCAATACTCCGGATATAATTGCGATAAACGCAGCCTCTGCTGCGGTGACAATCTCCGACATACCTTTCAACGGTCCTATTGCTGGCGTGAGGGTTGCACTTATCAACGGGAAGTATGTCATAAACCCGAGTTTCCAGCAGATTGAAGAGGCGGATTTGGATATTGTGGTTGCAGGCACCCGTGATGGCATCACGATGGTCGAGGGCGGAGCGCATGAGGTCTCCGAAGAGAACATGCTCGGAGCCATTGCCGCTGCTCAGCCTGTTATCACTGAATTATGCGACGCTCAGCTGGAGCTGCGACGCATAGCGGGTAAGGAAAAGCTTCCGGTTCTTTCTGCATCCGACGAGGACACATCCTGGCTCGATCCGATTCGTGAGTACGCCGAACCCCTTGTAAAGGCTGCTTTCAGAGGCTCAAGCAAGGAAGCCAGGCACGACAATGTTGCAGCAGTAAAAGCCGACGTGCGCGAGAGGTTCGCTGAGGTTCTCTCCGGACATGAGGATGCAAAGGATCGTGTATCCGCCCTATTTGACGAATTGGAGTACAACATTCTCCGTTCCTCGATTTTGAACGAAGGTGTGCGAGTGGACGGTCGCGGCGTGAAGGATATCCGCCCGATCACCTGCGAGGTGGGGCTTCTTGCCCGCACCCACGGCTCGGCGCTGTTTACCAGAGGTGAGACTCAAAGCCTTGCTGTGACAACGCTTGGAACCGTACAGGATGAGCAGCTCTTCGACAATATTGATGGTGATAAGAACTATTCTAATTTCATGCTGCACTACAATTTCCCGCCGTATTCGGTAGGAGAGACGGGTCGGCTTGTTACAGGGCGCCGCGAGATTGGTCACGGCCATCTTGCCCAGAGGGCTCTGCAGGCTGTGGTACCCGCTAAGGACGAGTTCCCGTACACGGTCCGTGTTGTGTCAGAGATAATGGAATCCAACGGTTCGTCAAGCATGGCTTCGGTTTGCGGCGGATGCCTGTCCCTCATGGATGCCGGTGTTCCTATCTCAAAGCCTGTGGCTGGAATTGCCATGGGGCTTATCACCGAGGGAGCGGACTATAGCAAGTACAAAATTCTCTCTGATATCCTCGGAGAGGAGGATCATCTTGGGGACATGGACTTCAAAGTAGCGGGTACCCGGGACGGAATCACAGCCTTCCAGATGGATATAAAGATTGCCGGCGTCACTCCCGAGATAATGAGGGAAGCGCTTCAGCAGGCAAAGGAAGGAAGGTACCATATTCTCGGAATCATGGAGCAAACCCTCTCCGCTCCTCGACCCGAGGTGAACCAGTATGCTCCGAAGATTGTTAGCATCAAGGTTGATGAAGAGAAGATTGGAGCCGTGATCGGCACTGGCGGCAAGACCATAAAGGGTATTGCCCAGACCACAGGCGCGGAAGTGAACATCGACGATTTGGGCGTTGTCACAATCTACGGCAAGAATACCGCTTCGGCGAATGCCGCTCTTGAGATGGTGAAGGCTTTGGTGGAGGATCCCGAGGTGGGGCGCGTCTATCAGGGCACCGTCAAGAGGATCATGGATTTCGGCGCTTTCATTGAGATTCTTCCCGGCAAGGAAGGTTTGTGTCATGTGTCGCGACTTGCCCGTACCCGAGTGGAGAATGTTTCCGATGTTCTTTCCGTGGGACAGGTGGTTCCAGTGAAGCTTCTGGAGGTTGACAAGGTGTCGGGCAAGCTAAGCCTTTCCTACATTGACGCGATTGACCCGGACGGCGCTCCCTCGGACTCGAGGAAGGATAGGCGTCCTTCTTTCCGCGGAGAGCGGTCTGACAGGGGCGACCACTATGACAGGGGAGACAGGCGCGCGCCGAGGTCTTTTGACAGGGATAAAGAGCGCGGTGTGAGGCGCTGACAGATCGTTTGCGCGTGTTTTAGAAGGCATACACGGTATTTTTTTTGTTGTTGTCGGGGTCTCTGGCAGTCTTTACACACGTTTATATGGCGTGGGCTGCAACTTTTTCTTGTTGAAGAAGTCGCCGGTAGCCATTCCACATGTTTGGAAGGCTCGTACGGTATTTGTTGTTGCCACTGGCAGCCCTTGAGCCGTTTTGTAAGAGCGTGCAGGCAGGTGTTTCCGGCAGCGCAGTTCGGGTCTTGGAAGTGCGGGCAATGCGGAATGGCAACACTTTCCCGTGTTTTGCGTCTCGAGACGTGCAATGGTTTACAAGTGTTTTGCGCGTGGTTGTTTATTTGTTGCAGAATAAAGAGACAATATGAAAAATGTTCAGGTTAAAATCGTGCTGGAACACGGTGCGGTGATGCCGAGATATGCAACGGAGGGCTCTGCGGGGGCGGACTTGTCCGCCCTCCTGGAGTCTGATTTTGTTTTGAGGGCGGGTGACTTCGCCATGATTCCAACCGGAGTTCGGATGGAAATCCCTCTCGGCTATGAGTGCCAGGTTCGCCCGCGCTCGGGACTTGCTTCAAGGCATGGCGTCACTGTTTTGAATTCTCCCGGAACGATCGATAGTGATTACCGCGGGGAGCTGAAAGTGATTCTTGTAAATCATGGTAAAAATGATTTTGTCATACATAACGGGGATAGGATTGCTCAGATTGTTTTCTCCCGCGTCGAGTCGGCCGAATTCAAAGCCGAAATTGTGTTGAACTCTACTGTTCGCGGAACTGGCGGTTTTGGTTCGACCGGAGGGCTTTTGTCGGATGCTTTTGTGTCGACAGGGAAAACAGGGCTGGCGTGAAGCGAGATGGCTAAAAAATCGTCTTTCTACAAGCTGAACCTCTATATCGGACGTGAGTATATACTCTCATTTTTAATATCGTTCATATTCTTCTTCTTCATCTTTTTCGTGAATCAGATTCTCGTCCTCGCCCAGAAGGTCATGCTGAAGAACATCAACGCGTCGGACATCATCCTTCTTGTGACGCTGGCAATACCGCAGTTTTTGATGTACACAATGCCATTCAGTAGCCTCACGTCGGCGAGCATGGTTATCGGGAACCTTTCCAGCCAGAATGAGATAATCGCTATGCGCGCCACAGGGATCCATACCAGACGTATTTTTATGCCGATTGTTTTCCTTTCGGTGTTCATTTCAATAGGAACGCTTTTTATTGCGGATCGGTTGATTCCGTACACGGCCATGGAATACCGGCAGCTATACGCGAAAATGATCCAGAATACTCCGACTCTTGAGCTCGAGAACTATTCCTCCACCCAGTTCGGAAATCGCATCATCAGCAATGGAGAAGTGAAAGACAATGTTATCTATGATGTGATAATCTTTGACAACGAGGACTCCACCGACAGCCGGGTGATCACTGCCGAGAGCGCGAGAATCTCGGTGATAGACATTGAGAAATTCTTATACCGCATAGAATTGGAAAATCCGGAGATTTTCATCACAGATTCGTCTTCCCTCGATACGTTCTCTGTTGCCAGGGCAAAGCACCTGGAGCTTAACATTGACCTCTCATCTTCAGGCTCGATATATTCCAACATCAGTCCGTCGCAGATGTCGCTGCGCCTTCTCCGACAGAACATCGCTGACAAGCTGCCGGAGCATCTTGATTCCTACAAGAGCCATGCGCAGACTCTTTCCGAGGAGTACGCAAATCTTCTGAATGTGGTTGAAGAGGTGGGAGCCTCAAAGAATCCCAAAACCGAATCGTTCAGGGATATTGAATTTTTTGTAAAAAGCGTTGGTAAGATGAGGAGGGAAATACCGTACAGCTTCATGTACCAATATTTCGGCAGCGAGTATCAGAAAAAGCTTGCCTTGTCGCTCGCTTGCACGTGCCTTGTATTCCTAGCCTTCCCGCTGTCGTTTGTCAAGGTGAAGTACGGCAGGCTGTTCGGCTTTGGGCTGTCCATGTTCTTTGCTTGCATATACTGGTTTGTGCTGTATTTCTGCCATATGAAGGCGGTGACAAGCGGCATAAGTCCAAAGATTCTCCTCTGGGCTCCGAACGTCGTTATACTGTTTGTTGGTCTTGCGATGCTCATCAGGCTGGGAAGAAGATAGCCGGCTGTGGGACTTGTTTTATAGCGTTGCAGAGTGCGGAGGAGGCTGAGGCCAGGATTGCTGAGATCTCCAAGAAGTACT
>CAMKPI010000119.1 GCA_946414625.1 uncultured Spirochaetaceae bacterium
AAGAGACACGCGAACCTCGATGAACGAAGGTCCCTGGGCATCCTTCACGGCCGCCAAAGCCTTCAAAAGCCCGGATTCGTCTGACACAGAGGCGGCATAACAGTATCCGGATGCACGGGCGATGGCGGGAAAGTCGATCCTCCCTGCCACTGTTGGCATTCCTCCCACACTCTCGTGGGCGCAGTTGTTCAAAACAACGTGAACCAGGTTCCCCGCTCCCGAGGCTCCTATCACCGCCATGGCTCCCATGTGCATCAAAGCCGCTCCGTCACCATCAATACACCAAATTCGGGCCTCCGGCTTGCTCAAGGCTATCCCCAAGGCAATGGAGGAAGCATGTCCCATCGACCCCACGGTGAGGAAATCCCTTTCGTGCCCTTCTCCGGCAGCCTCGCGGATTTCAAACAGCTCACGACTGATCTTGCCTGTGGTGGAAACAATCGGATCTCCGGCTGCCGCAGCCGCGATGATACGGACTGCGTCCTCGCGAAGCAGGGAGCCACCGGCAGGGTATTCCGTCTTTTCTCCATACGAGAGGGCACCTTTCCTTATGACAAAAGCCGCCTGACCGCCAGAGGAGAAGATTTTCCGAAATCGCTCCATTGCGGAAGAGACATCCGAAACAGAGGTGTCGGCGCCAACTGTGAAATAAGGAATTTCCATGTCTTCCAGCAGCTTCAGGGTGATCTTCCCCTGATATACATGCTGCGGCTCGTCATGGACGCCGGGCTCCCCCCGCCATCCAATGATGAAAAGCACGGGAATTGAATACACATCCCGGGAGAGAAGCGAGGCGATAGGATTTACCGCGTTCCCCTCTCCGGAATTCTGCATGTAAACCACAGGCACCCGACCCGTGGCAAGGAAATGCCCCGCCGCAAGCGCCACCGCGTTCCCCTCGTTCGCGGCAACCACATGGCAACGATAATCAAGACCATACGTTTTATAGAGATAATCGCACAGAGCGCGGAGCTGCGAATCCGGCACCCCCGCATAGAAATCAGCACCTACGACGGAAATAAAATCCTCGATTCTCATGACACCTCCAGCATTCCCATTGCGTTTTCCAGCCGCTTCTCCCTGGCTTCTGACAGATTCCCGAAAACCACTTGGCTTCCCTTATGCAAAATTTTCGAAAATACTTCGATAAAGAGTCTCGATCGCATCCTGATCCAGACTCACCGGATTGTTTTTCAGCCGCTCAGGATTCACGGATTTCCTTAGGATCCCATACTCATAAGCCCGAGGCGTCCTCAGCCCTGGCATATCCAACCCGGCAAGAAGGCGCCCAAACCTTTGCGCGCCGGCTGGCTGAGAATCAGCGCCAAACAAATCAGACAAACGCGTAAAAACGGTTTCAAGATGTTCGGTTCCCCTTTCATCCACGCAGGAATCGAGATGTTCCAGCATGTACGGCCAAAGCGCGACCAGGCAGAGCGCGGCGGCATGCCCGTGCGAAATGCCGAAAAGCGTGGTGAGCTTGTAAGCCATCGCATGCGCCGCGGTGGTTTGAGTAATGTTGATGGCTCTGCCGGCAATGTTCGCCGCCATCATCATGCACGCATTGCCCTTTGCCGTGTTGTTCAAATATTCATCCAAGCCCGAAAGGATCATGCGCAAGGCTTCTGCGGACAAAGAGAGGCTCTTCTCTGTTGAATTGACCGACCAAAAGGATTCAACAGCATGGCAGACAGCGTCAAGCATCGTGGACTTTCTTTGATAATCAGGGAGAGTTTCAAGAGCTCTCGGATCAAGCAAAACCGCATTCGGAAGAATCAAAGAGCTGGTTATAGATTGCTTCTCCCCGTTCAGATAGACCACGGCAAAGCGCGTGGACTCGCTGCCGGAACCTGAAGTGGTCGGAATCGCAACAAAAGGAATCCGGCTCCCGGGCTCCCCGGGTCCGTCTACAGCTACCCGGCCTGTCAAAACCGAACCGAGCCCCCCTGGAGAATTGATCAACGCAGAAAGCGCGTCGGGCTCAAAGCCCGCATAAAGCTTCACGCACTTCGCTACATCGATTGCGCTGCCGCCTCCCAAAGCCACGATAAGATCGCATCCGCTGTCCCGGAAAGCCCTGAGTCCCTCCAGCACCGATCCGAAATCGGGATTCGGCTTGAAGCGGGAAAAAATGACAACGCCTATCCCTGTTCGTTTTTCCAACGTCCTGAAATATTCTCCCGCCGGATACCGCCCAAAAGCGGGAGAGCATACAAGGAAAACCCTGCGCGCCCTGTTTTCCGCCAAGAATGCATCCAAAGAGGCGAAATTCCTTCCAGTCGATAAGAAAACCTGAGAGGCATCCATCATTTCGTACCGGGAACCAGCTCCAGAATTTCCTTCACGCTCATGAGGTGAGAAGCGGCTTCCAAAGATCTGTGGTGGGTCAGAATAGAACGCGCGACATCCACCATGGCCGGATATGCGCTACGCAGCATATGGTTAGCGTATATCACCACATTCACGCCCCAGTCGGACAACTCTGCCTCGGTTATATGGTTATATGTGGTCGGAACCGCAACAATCGGCACAGACGCATGGCGCTCCCTGAACCTCTGACAAAATTCCTTGATATCTTCTCCGGAACGGTTCCTGCTGTGTATCATTATCCCGTCGGCGCCGGCGGCAACATATGCAAAGCATCTCTCCAGAGCATCCTCGAGAGGCTTTCCCGCAATCAGGCTTTCGCAACGGGCGATCACCATGAAGTCCTCGGACACCTGAGCGCGCTTCCCGGCCCTGATCTTCTCACAGAATCCTTCCACAGAATCCTGCTCCTGGAGCGCGTCGGTGCCGAAAAGAGAATTTTTTTTCAATCCGATCTTGTCTTCTATGATAACGGCGGAGATCCCGAGCCGCTCCAGGGTGCGAACGGTGAAGATGAAGTGTTCAACCTTTCCGCCGGTGTCCCCGTCGAAAATGAAAGGCTTGGTGGTGCATTCAAGCGCATCGTTCACAGCCTGAAGCCTGCTGGTCAGATCCACAGCCTCGATGTCGGGTTTTCCTTTGTTCGTGCTGTCCGTAAGACTCGAAGCCCACATGCCGTCGAACTCCTCGACGCGGCCGTCCACATTCACCTTTGTTTTTTCGATTATCAACCCTGTAAGCCCGCTGTGGCTCTCCATGATCCTTACAATGGGCTTAGCCGCAATAAGGCGCCGAAGCATTCTTCTGCGCACTTCCGGGGATGTTCCGATTTCGCGAACCTCAGCGTTCAGCGCCGTGGAAGAGATGCCTGGGGTATACGGAATATCAACAACCTTCCCGCCCCATTTGGCGATACATTCCACAACCCTTTCCCGGGTCTCTTTCTGGACGCCCCGAAGCCAGTCGTCGCCGTGAACCACAAAGTCCGGACGAAGTTTTTCCAGATTCGGAACGTAATCCAAGGTGCTCTGAGGCACAACGCGTGACACACCCTTGATGTTCGACACTATCTCCGCCCTCTGCTCGTATGTCAGATACGGAAGACGCTTGTAGCTTGCAATAGCCTCGTCTGTGAGAACCCCGACAGTCACCTCGCCGAGCTTCATTGCCTCGTGGATTATGTTCAAATGGCCATGATGGATCAAATCGGCGCTCATGCCGCAATAAACTTGTTTCATGATATGACAGCTTTCCTAATCGCGGGAAACACCGCTTGAATCGAAAACTCCCGCCCAGAACGCATTCCGCGAAGAGCGCGGAGACCCGGCAGGCTTCGTCGGCAAGCCTGCCTGCCGGATCCGAAGGCAGTACATAGACCTCCCGAACGCACAACTCGGCTCTTTTTAAAAGGTCTTTATCCAAACATCCCGTGAATCGAATCATATCATTTTCACGGTATTGATTCCATAGCGGGCGGCGCTGTAATCCCCTGCAAGAACACGGAAACGGCACAAAGCTCACAAGTCGAATGAGGGCGAGGAGGTTATTTCAAGAAGCCTGCATGGACGCAAGGACAACGGAAACGACACAAAGCTCCCGCCTCCACCGGAAATCCCGACCCGCCTACTCATTGCAGGCTTGCCAATGGGCAGCTCATTCACGAGCTCCCGCCCCCGCTGAGAATTCATCAGGTGCAGATCTCGTCGACACGCGCCGCGATCGCGCCTACATCGCCGTTAGGGACAATGGATGCGCGATCCTTTCCGATGTCCAAGGCAACCTCCTCGCACGCAGTATCCTCATATACAATCGTATGAGTCCCGCAAGAGACAGCCTCCAGGGTTGTCAAACCGAAGGTCTCCTCATACGTCGGATTCACAAACACGTCCGCAGCGGTGTGGATTTCGGCGAGCTCCATCTTGCTGTCCGTGCGACCGATGGCGAGGATGCAGCCTTTCTGCAACCTTGTGGTCTGAGCAGAACGTTCACGCGAAGGACTGGTCGTGACGCTTCCAGCAAGTTCCGCAGATTCAGACTGCGCAGAGCCGCCGCGCGAGGGGAAGCGGTCCGCACCGCCGTCCTTCAGGTGCGGGACAAAATCCACATCGGGAAGCGGTCCGCGCCTCTTTCTCCGTGAGCCCGACAAGGACAATCTTGTACCTGTCGGAACTGAGCACCCCGGAGAGCTTTACAAAATCCTGCAAACCCTTGCGCGGCCCCATGCGGACGCCACGCCGAGAACGTTTTTCTTATCCTCCAGCCCGTATCCGGCGCGGAAACCGCCGGAGGTTGGCTTGAAGGCCGACGTATCAATCGTGTTGTGGCGGACCTCCACCGGATATTCACGGAGAAAACTCCGCTTCACGAGGTCTCCGAGCCAGCGGGACGGTGTGATGATTGTCATGCACCGAACTCCTACGCATAGCCCGCTCCATGAATTCCAGACCTCCGTTTTCCCCCGACTCCAAAACTTTTGACGACGGTACAAGAGAA
>CAMKPI010000120.1 GCA_946414625.1 uncultured Spirochaetaceae bacterium
CTCCTTCGAGGCCGGCGGATACTACTCCGGCTACGACGTTGAGTTCATGATGAATTTCTGTGCTGCTTACGGTTACAAATGGGATTTCCGTGCGATGGAGTTCGATGCAATCGCGGTTGGGGTTCTTGCCGATAAGTACGACTTCGGGATGAATATCGTTGTGGACGAGGAGAGGGCTGAGAGCTCAGTTCTCACCGATCCATACTACCGTTGCGATATCGTTTTTGTGCTTGAAGGCGATTATGAGGAGACCCTAGGCTTCTTCCAGAGGATGGCTGCATCGTTTGAAAAGACCTTTATAAAGGACAACAGATGGAGGCTTTTCCTCTCAGGAATAGGCACGACGCTGCTTATCACGGTGATGTCCGCTGCTTTGGGCACCTTTCTTGGGTTTGCTGCTTACATGTCATGCCGAGGAGGCAACAAGGTGGCGCTGAAGATAGTGGGATTCCTCAACTGGTTCTTTGAGGGGATTCCTACTGTTGTTTTCCTGATGATTCTGGCGTTTGTTGTGTTCAAGAGCAGTTCCATGTCCAGCACGTTTGTAGCGATAATCGGTTTCAGCCTGATTTTCGGAAGTGGAATGTACGGTATGCTCCGTGTCGGTACAGGTGCCATTCCAAAAGGTCAGACCGAGGCTTCCATGGCTTTGGGATATTCGAGCCGGCAGCGCTTTTTCAAGATTATTCTCCCTCAGGCAGCCCGGCATTTCCTCCCGATCTACAAGAACGAGATTGTGTCTCTTATCAAGGAAACGTCCGTTGTGGGATATATAGCCGTGATGGATTTGACGAAAATGGGAGACCTTGTGAGAAGCCGTACATACGACGCCTTTTTCCCATTGCTGTTCGTTGCTGTGATGTATTTTGTCATTGCCTTTCTCCTTACAAGCCTTGTCAGGCGGGTGGAGATCTCTATAGATCCCCATAGGAGATCGGAGGAGAAGATCCTTTCCGGCGTAAAGCAGTGGGATTGAAGCCTCGTCATGAGGCAGGTGGCAGGTTGAGTTCCGCCGCCTTTGCGGAACCTGGTTCGATTTCGCAATGGAATCGAAGCCGGGTTTCGTGTCTTGTCCGGGTTTGATTTTTGTCCCGCGTTTGTGCCCGGAGCCATGCTTATACATGTTCAGGCTTCGGGTTTGTTCCTTTTGTCTGTGTGCTTCAAGTATTTTCTGTCTTCATTTGAACGATTTATTGGGGTTGTTTTTGGCTCTTGAGCTCATGACAAGTGTCTCGCTTGTGCTGGATTTGAGCTCTCATTTAGGCGCGGATTGGCTCTTGTGCTCGTGCCATGTGTCTTGTTTGTGCTAGATTCGGGCTTTCATTTAAGCGCGGATTGGCTCTTGTGCTAGTTTAGGTGTCCGGTGTATTCAATGCCTAAGTTTTTTTCACGATTTTTTTTGTTTGTTTTGTTATTCTCGCTCTTCATGGGAGCCTCTTATGGCGCACGTTTTGACGAGGCAGGGTTCTGCGTTGACTGGATGGCTGAGAATTTCGACCCAGCCGTCGTGGACGCATACTTGGATGATGTATGCAAAAAAAACCGGCTTCCCGCCATGGCTGTGGTCGTTGTGTCTCCGGACAAGACGCTCTATTCCTACACTGGAGGAGTTTCCTCTCATGCCCGAAGCGGTTCTGTGACGTGTGACACTCCGTTTATCCTCGGCTCTCTCAGCAAGTCCATGGTCTCTGTCTGTGTGATGAAGCTGTTGGAGGAGGGGAGAATCGAACTTGACGCTCCAGTGTCTTTGTACGGTGACTTCTCCGCATATTTCAAAGACAAGAGGACGGACGGAGACGCCGCTCACGTCACTATCCGGAGCCTCTTAAACCACTCAAGCGGCATCGACACCTACCAGAGGATCGGTTCCCTCTATCCTACGGATCACGCGGGCTCTTACACTTATGCCAACGCGAACTATGCCCTGCTTTCATATCTTATCGAATCGGTTACAGGCATGCCATATCCTGTTTACCTTCGGAAGAATCTCTTCGAGCCGCTCGGGATGTCAAAGTCGGCGCTCTCTCGGGAGGAGAGCGAAACGAACGGCCTTGTTGAAGGTTACAGAAACTTCTTCGGAATCCCAGTGAAGTCACGCACACGGTATCCGTCCGATGATAGGCATGGAATTTGGCTGGACTATCCTGCAGGATACGTTTCAGCAACGGCAAATGATGTAGGAAAATATTTGCAGTTTTATTTGAATAATGGTAATGATCTGGTTTCCAGTGGCGCCATAGAGCTCATGCTTAACAGCACCGTGGATATGGGCGGCGACAATGGCGATTTTTACGGATTCGGAATCAGAAAATCAGTCAAAGAGTTTGGAAAAACAGTTTATTTTCACACTGGATCTGTCGAAAACTTCAATTCAAGAATGTTCATTATTCCCGATGAGGAAATCGGGATCTGCATTTTAGTTAACATGAATGATTATTTTGTTTTTACAAAATTGTTTACAGATATTTCAAAACCGCTTTTGGGAGTGCAGAGAAATCTGGACCCGGATTTGTATATGAAACGTCACTTATTTATAGATTTGATATGCATGTTTATGTTATTTGTTATTATTATTGATTTTATAATTTCTATAAAATGTCGTTATCTCAAGCGATTCAGTGGTCCTTTTATTGTATTTGATTTTATACTTTCTGGTATATTTGCATTGATTCCGGTTATCATCGGAGTTCCTTATTTTGTAACGCTGAATTATGTTACCGATTTACAAATATTCGTTATACTTTGTTCTGCGTTATTATTCTTGTGTGGTATTATAAAATTTGTTCAACGCCTTGTCTGTCCCGATGTTTGTCTCGAGTAAAACGATAACACAAACCCTTATTTTTTAGATAGTTGGATAAATATTAAGTTTTTTTGTCGGATTTGCTTGACTAGAGGCATTCGTATATGTAGAATGACCGCATGGATTCAGATGACAGAAAAAGAAAGATAATCGTCTCTCCGTCGGTTTTGTCTGCGGATTTTCTCCGTATAGGCGAGGCTCTTGGAGAGATAAAAGCATCCGGAGCCGACTGGGTACACCTTGATGTGATGGACGGTTCCTTTGTTCCGCAGATTACATTCGGTGCGAAGTTTATACGCGATATAAGACCGGCGAGCGATTTGTTTTTTGATGCCCACCTGATGACTGAGCATCCCGAAAATTTCATACAACAGTTTTCAGACGCGGGATGCGACGCTTTGACGATTCATGCAGAAGCGGTGAGACATCTGGATTCCGTCTTGCGAAAGATCAAGTTGACCGGGATGAAGGCAGGCGTTTCAATTTGTCCTGCAACTCCTGTTGATTCGATAAAGCATGTGTTGGGCATTGTCGATATCGTGCTTGTGATGTCAGTGAACCCGGGTTTCGGCGGTCAGAGTTTTATTCCGTATACCTTGGAGAAAATCCAGGAGTTGGCGTCTCTTCGAGGAAACAGGAAGTATATGATTTCCGTTGATGGTGGCATAAACGATGAAACGATACAATCAGTGCGGGACGCCGGAGTGGATATCGTTGTGACCGGATCCTCGTTTTTTGGTGCTTCCGATAAGGCGGCATTCGTCAAGAGGATGTCGTTATGACCGGATTTTCCTTTTTCGGCTCCACGGACAAGGCGGCGTTCGTCAGGAGAATGGACGGTTAGATTCATGGCGATATATGGACGATATAGGTCTGCTCTGTTCCGCATAAGCAAGCGGTTCAGAGTCAATAGTAGGTCTATATAGAGCGATAAAGGGGTGTTTTGTTTGTTGATGCATAATTGCTTGCAGTATAACAAGTTGAGATAATTGGTAAAAATTAATCGTTTTTTCTGGGATAATAATGGTGCAAAGAGTGCTGTCTGAGGGGAAGAGGGATTGTATCCCGGGCTTTGCCTGCGTCTTGGCGAACTCGTCAAGTCTTGGAGAGCCGGCACGCCGCTATGAAGCGGAGAGATGATACAAGGAGGAATTCATTTATGGCAAAGGATGCGACAAAGGATAAAACGGCAAGCAACAAGGAAGAAGTCATGGCGCAGAGGCTGGAAGCCATAGAGGCGGCCCGTGCGCAGATAGATAAGAGCTTTGGAAAAGGGAGCCTCATCAAGCTTGGAGAGAGCGCAATTGCTCGGGATGTCGAAGTGATTCCGTCCGGATCAATTCTTTTGGACGAGGCTCTGGGCGTCGGCGGATATCCGAAAGGCAGGGTGATAGAGATATACGGCCCGGAGTCGTCTGGAAAGACCACTCTTGCCCTGCACGCAATTGCTGAAACCCAGAAGATGGGAGGAATTGCGGCGTTTATTGATGCGGAGCATGCTCTGGATCCTGTGTACGCAAGAAAAATTGGAGTCGATATAGACAACTTGTGGATAAGCCAGCCGGACAGCGGAGAGCAGGCTCTTGAAGTGGCGGAAAGCCTTGTTCGCAGCGGTGCCGTTGATATAATCATTGTGGATTCGGTTGCGGCGCTGACTCCGCAGGCGGAAATCGAGGGGGATATGGGAGAGTCCCACATGGGGCTTCAGGCCAGGCTGATGAGTCAGGCTCTTAGAAAGCTCACCGGAATCCTCTCGAAAAGCAAGACTACCATCATCTTCATCAATCAGATAAGGATGAAAATCGGCGTGATGTTCGGCAATCCGGAGACCACTACCGGCGGAAATGCTTTGAAGTTCTACAGCTCAGTGCGCCTGGAGGTTCGCAAGATCGAGACACTCTCTAAGGGTTCGGATGAGTATATCGGAAACAGGGTTCGTATCAAGGTTGTGAAGAACAAGGTGGCGCCCCCGTTCAGGAAGGTTGAGCTGGATCTTTATTTCAATGAAGGCATTTCCCATGTGGGTGG
>CAMKPI010000121.1 GCA_946414625.1 uncultured Spirochaetaceae bacterium
TATATTCTTACATTCAAGCAGCGCCATGGGTTCAGTATACACTATACAGGTTTTTTGTGCGACTGCGACGATCTCGCGACTTGTTCGGTCATTGCGGGGCTTTTGTGTGCGACTGTGACGATCTCGCGGCTTGTTCGGTCATTGCGGGGCTTTTGTGCGACTGCGACGATCTCGCCGCTTCGGTCATTGCAGGGATTTGTGTGCGACTGTGGCGATCTCGCGGCTTGTTCGGTCATTGCGGGGCTTTTTGTGCGACTGTGACGATCTCGCGACTTGTGTGCTTTGTCGCGGACTCGAGACGTGCGGGACGCTCGTGACAGTATTGTTTTTGGTACGCATCGTGTGTGTTTTTCGGCACGGCAGCGAGCAAGCGATTTTTGCGAATGCATCTTGGTAGAGTGCATTGAGTAGTTATTTGCGTTTCGGGGGCGGGTGGGACTCCCGTTGCAATAATATTCTTTGTCAAAATTCAGTGCGATTCCTCGTGGCTCGGAGCGAGCGGGACGTCCGTAACAATTTATTTCTTGTGTTTTTGTTGTTCACCCGGGTGGAGTCGGCGCAGAATCCGGGAGGATCTAAGCGTGGCGGGAACGGAACGGTGCTTTCCTGTGCGGTGGAGTCGGCGCAGAATCCGGCAGGATCTAAGCGTGAGATGTATGTATTGCGTGTAATTTTGATGTCATAAAGGTTTTATCGGTTGTTGATGATGTTGTTTTCATGTAAATTATTTTCATGCATACTGTCTTGCGCGAAGCAACATGCTGGCCGAAATTGAATCTCTGCCTCTACGTAGGCCCTGTGAGAGCGGACGGTTATCACAGCATTATATCAATTTTCCAGCGTGTACATGATAATGAATATAATGATAAGTTAAGGATTTTCATAAGACCTTGCAATGAAGCTCGGATTGAGGTACGGGGCCTGGAGTGCTATTGCAATGGTACGGACTCCTCGGTCTTTAGAGCGGCATCTCTGTATCTACGCAAGACCGGCCTTACTGCGTCTCTTGCAATTGAGGTGGAGAAGGGAATTCCGAGCCCTTCCGGATTGGGAGGACCCGCATCCGATGCCGCAGGAGTACTGATATTGCTTAATGATGAATTCAATTGTTTTTCACACAATGAATTGGTCTCGTTATCAGCAGAAGTCGGAAGCGACGTCCCGTTTTTTACGTCCGATACGGACGCAGCCTTTGTCTCTGGTCGGGGAGAGATTGTCGAGCCCATTGCTTCCAGAACTGATCTTCGTTTCAGCATTTTGCCAATAAAAGCAGTAAAGACCAGCACCCGGCACGCTTATGAAGTATTGGACGCCAGATATAAAGATTCCGTGGGAACACGCATACAAGAGAAAGAGAGCTTTTTTTCAAAAGATTACTTGACTTATAAAAACTATTTGATTAATATGTATTATGCTTCGGTTTCCACATGGGCTTTTGAAAACGATTTTGAGCTTTTATATGAAGACAAAGAAAAGCCCTCCGGATCCTTTTTGACTGGCGCGGGACCTTGCAGGTTCAGCGTTCGCGAAGAAAACTAAAATTTAGGTGAAGTTGAATTTGTATGAGTAGGATTTACAAGTTTTTTTTGCTGTTTTTATTGCTCTTTGCGCTATTGTCGGTTTCTTGTTCTGACAGCTCGTCCAGCGCTGCTTCTGCGTCCGAAAGCACGGACAGCGGTTCCGGGAGCGGGAGCGGGAGCGCGGATTCCCTTCCGCAGGTGATACGTCTGGAAAAAGGGGTGAACACCTTCAAGGTTCCTGAAGGCAAGACTCTTTATACCTTGGCAATGAATATCCCTGACCAGTACGGTAGCGGCACTGGAAATTCTATTTCAATCAGGGGGTCTTCTTTCAAGGGACCGGCAAAAAAGCTGATTCCTGCCACACCCACAGACCAGGACGAACTCAAAACAACCAGAACGGATGTGTCTTTTTCTCTTCTTGACGGCTGGACCTCAGGTGTTTCTCCGTCTGTCGGCACAGCGGCATACCTTGGAGTAAATGCTGAGAACAAGATACTCTTCTATGCGGAAGAGAATGCGCTGAGGGAATGTTTTGAGAAAACCACTTACACTTCCGCGGACGGTGTTGAGTGCGAAACGTACGTCGATTTGAAAGACGAGTTCATACCTCGGCTCAATACAATCCTGAATAGCGCTGTGCTTCGGAAAGAGCGTGAATATTTTGGCCTTTCGGAATATGACATGGACGAGACTGGATATTTCCACGTTGTATTCAACGATTTTGGATCGCATTCCGCCAGGTACAGAGGGTCTATGTCGGCCTCCGGGACGGTCGGAGTCTATTCTCCGCGCGAGATCAGGTCTTATTACAACCATGTGAATCTTGCCGACATGATTTACATCAACACCCGGTATATCGACATAGTGGTGAAGGATTTCCAGAAATATCTGCAAACGACCTATGATGAGGCGAGATTGAAGAGCAATGATATCATTCTTCCGGAATACCTCCTGGAGCGAATTGCCTCCGACATAGCAGGCACGATTGTGCACGAGTACATGCATTGTCTCATGGACTGCAACATCTGCGTGAAGAAGGGCTCTTCCCACTCGCTCTCCGGTGCTTCTTATTCTGTATTCTGGGTTGAGGGTATGGCGGAAGCTGCGTCTTACCTGATGCGCGGCGCGAGAAAGAACCAGCATATCGGATTCATTGAGCAGTGGCTGACACAGGCGCACAAAATGGCTCCGAGTCTCACTGAAACAGAGGATTCCTGTGTGAGTTATGCTGTGGCTCCCATGTTCTTCCTTTATCTGAAAGAGACCTACGGAGATGATGTCCTTCGCAAGTTCGCACAGTATACGGATTCAGAGAACAATCTGAATAAGATTGTAACTGATTGCACAGGACTGGAATTCGGCACATTGTACAGGGCTTTTTTACTTCGTCTGTTTGCTCCACTGACCGGCAGCGACCAGTATGGCAAGGCTCTGTCCTTTGCCGAAGATTGGAGCATGTCCGCCGATGTGATTGACAAATACGAGTGCTATGTGAAAGCAGAGGAAAGCGTAGCCGGAAACATCTCTTCCGGCGCTGTGTCTTTCGTCAAATGGACGGAAAACCCCGAGACACTCCTGCTGAATTCGAATTGCGAGGTCTATGCGTTGTTTATATAATCTTGTTGCGCAGTGTTTGAGGACTTTCCGGATGCGCTTGCGTCAACGAGTAGGCCTTTTAACCTCCTCCTGCTCGCTTTTGCTGTATTCGGATGAGGTGGGTTGTTTTCATGCGCTGTCTTTGAGGTTGTATGCGCTTTTGAGAGAACCGATTATACTGCGTAAGTTTATCGAGAACAATAGTATGTGTTTACATAAATAAATAAGAATGGAGAGGTTATGAATATCACCGAGAACACTTTAGTCAATGATGTTTTGAGCAAGTTCCCCGCGGTAAAGGACGAACTTCTGAAAATGAGTGACAAATTTAGACTGTTGGACAACCCTGTGGGAAATCTCCTTCTGAAAAGCCTTACAATCGGAGGACTCTCACGGAAGAGTGGTTTCAGCGTCGAAGATATTATTTCTAAAATCACCAGTGTAATAGGAAAGGATGGCTGAAATGAAAGTATTGATTATTAACGGAAGTCCCCGCATCGGAGGAAATTGTTCAAGGCTTATTTCGGAAATGGAAGGAGTGTTCAAATCAGAGGGAGTGGAGCATGAAGTCTACCAGATTGGTTCTTCTGCCATTCGTGGCTGCATGGCCTGCGGGTACTGCCATACCCACGGCGAATGTGTGTTTAAGAATGATGATGTAAACGCTCTTGCCGCGAAATTTGCCGAGTCCGACGGCTTAGTGGTGGTATCTCCCGTGTACTACGCTTCCGCCAACGGCAGCCTCATTTCATTGCTGGACAGAATGTTTTATTCTTCGCATACAGACACCCGAATGAAGGTCGGTGCAGCCTTTGCTGTGGCTCGCAGGGCGGGAAGTACTGCCACGTTCGACGAACTGAACAAGTATTTCACGATAAATCAGATGCCAATCGCGTCCGGACGTTATTGGAACAATGGTTTCGGTCGCGAGAAAGGACAGGTCGAGAGCGATTCCGAAGGGATTCAAAACGCGAGAATCACAGCGAGAAACATGGTGTTCCTTATGCGCAGCATTGCATTGGGTCGCGAGAAGTACGGGCTTCCGGAGACCGAGGAGACCGTATTCACTAATTTTGTTCGCTGATTCCCAGTGTTGAGAGGCGCGGATATGTATTCGGATTCGGCATATTCGCGCTTTTTTGTTCGTTTCCTCATGGGTTATAACTCTATTGAGACATCCTCTTTTAATTGTTTGAGCCTTGCGCAACATAAAAGCAGAAGTACAGGCTTCGTGAGTGCGGTTGAAATGTTTGCGCTATTACAGAACCGCTTTGCAGTAAAACCCTAACGTTTGTTCGTGAGTGCGACTGAAATTGCCTGCGCTATTACAGATGTCTTGCTATTGGAATGACTACAAGAAGAATCAGCAGTCCAAGAATCTGAATGACCAGGTAGAACCTCTCGCTGAAGGTTCTTCCTGTCACAAGTTCAACCAGGCTTATCAGAATATATCCTCCGTCCAGTGCCGGAAGCGGAAGCATGTTCGCAACGCCGAGAGAGAGACTAACACTTGCAGTGAGATACAGTGCGCTGCAGATTCCTGTCAGAAAGCCGCTTGTGAAGCCCATCACGGTGATCTGTCCTATGTTTTCGGAAGCTTTGAACGCTCCGCTTATAATCTCTCCTAGTTTTGCTCTGCCGGTTAAAACGGAAATAATTGCGTCGTGGAACATCTTGATTTCATAAGCGCATTGGTCAAAC
>CAMKPI010000122.1 GCA_946414625.1 uncultured Spirochaetaceae bacterium
CTCGCTCCGGTTTTGTATTCGCACGCTCCGCAAAGCAGCACAAATACATTGATTCTCACGCCCCACGCTCCGCCGCTCGTTTTTTCACGCGAAAAAACTGTGTAGTTTTGTGTATTTACACCGTCAAAACGCAGATTCAGAGCATTATATGATAAAAATTATTCCGTTCGGAAGATAACAGACAAACATCAGGAGGTGTACATGAGCCTTATTTTCATAACCGAAGATGAAGCCGTAATTCGCGAAGGTGTCAGAAAATACCTTGAGAAATCCGGCTATAGCGTGCTGGGGTTCGAGACTCTGAAATCGGCACGGGAGGCTCTCTCCGTCACAAAGCCGGATCTTCTGATACAGGATGTGATGCTTCCGGACGGTGATGGCTTCGAATTTGTGAAGGAACTGCACGAGAGTTCCGACATCCCCGTGATTTTCATGACCGCGCTCTCCGGAGAGGACAATAAAGTCACAGGCTTCGAGAACGGCGCTGATGACTACATCACAAAGCCGTTCAGTCCCAAGGAGCTGGTGCTGCGCGTTCAGGCAGTGCTCCGCAGGGCGTCATCTCCGTCAAAGAACGCCGCTTCCGGTGCCGGCGCCAACGGAGCGGATCTCTCCGAAAGAACTTTCATCGCCGAGGACGGACGCATGACATTCAACCGCTACGAGCACAAGGTCACGGTGAACGGGGCTGCAGTGGCCCTCACCAGCGCCGAGTGGCGGATTCTCGACCTTCTGATAAAGAACGCGATGGTGGTGTTGCCGCGGGCCCAGATCCTGAAGGAATGCTTCGACTACACCGAGCTCTCCTACGAGCGGATCGCCGACACCCACATCAAAAACCTCCGCGCAAAGCTCGGTCCGTATCCGTGGATCGAGACGGTGCGAGGCTACGGCTACAAGTTCATCGCTCATCCAGAAAGCGTCAACTGACAAAATTCAGCCGGATACGTGATAAAGCGGAAAACAATGCGACGGTATTTCCTGCGTTACCTGTTTTACATCCTCACCATCTCTGTTTGCGTGATTCTCGTCCTGTTCGGAGTCTTGGCGTACCAGTACAAAAAGAGCGGACAGAAGTGGAGAAATGCAATCTACGCTTCCTGCCTTGATGCACTGGAAGCAAACCTCAACGCATCCACATTCCCCGACCTCAACATAGACGGTCTCTCACTCTTCGGCAGCGTGGCTCGGGATCCCAGGATAAGCGGCTATCTCGTCCGCGACAACGAAGGGGCGGTGCTCCTCACCGTCGGGCAGACCCCGGACGGGGAGATTCTCGCCCAGTTCTTCGAGGAGGACAAGGTGACAGAAGGAAAAGAGGTCAAAACCTCTACCCGACGCACCACAATCAACGTTTCAAGCACAACAGACAACTCGTTCCTTATAAGCCGGGGAGAAGTCACTATAGTGAAGGCAAAGACCTTCCTGCCCGACTTTGTGGAAAGCAACGATATCCTGGGCACAATCTACCTCACGTTCGAAGATGAGCCCATCATCTCGATCGACATCATCTGCTACTCCCCGAGGAACTACATCTATTCGCGCCAGATCGTCGAACCGATTTTCGGGGGCATAATCTTCACGCTGCCGCTTGCGCTCCTCATTGCATTCATCGGAGCCTATGTGGTCAGCAGCCGCAACACACGATACATAGACAGCGTGCGAGTCGCTCTGCGCCGCCTTGCCGACGGAGAATCCGGAATAGAGGCACCGCATTTCCGCCACAGTGACCTGAACGAGATTGGACGGGCAATTAGTGAACTTGATCAGAGCCTTTTGGACAACAAGAGAAGCCGCTCAACGTGGCTGCGGAGCATATCTCACGACCTGAACACACCGGTGACCGCGATGAAGATTATAATCGACGGGCTTTCCGACGGGTTCTTTGACCCGGATGCCGAGACTCTCTCCACCCTGAAACGGGAGAACGACAAACTGAGCGACAGAATCCGAAGAGTCATCGAGTATTCGACCCTCATCGCCGACACCCGCATCCACGAAGAGGAAATTGAGGCGGACGCCTTCATTCAAAGCGTAAGAATAAGCCTCAAGGACGCCGGGAATGTAGAATTCAAGTCATTCTCGGACAACAATGAAACGGGGAATGTCCGCCTCGTCTGCGACACAGCTCAGATGAGGCGCGCAGTTCAGGAATTGATAGACAACGCGCGTAATTCCGCACAGGAAGGCGAAAAGACAGTCATAACCGTTTCGGCGGAGTCCGCCACGGGAAAAGGAAGCTCCACGCAATACAGAATCACCGTACAAAACCCCGGTTCGCTGCCTGGCGACATGGACGTCAACAGCCTGTTCGAGCCGTGGACAAAAGGGACATACTCCAGAAGCGGAGCAGGCAATGGTCTCGGGCTCTCGATTGTGGGAGCGATAATGGCTCTGCACGGCGGCACGGCAAGCATTCGCGAAGACGGAGGTTTGGTGACGGCAACCCTTGAATGGACCCGAAGCGCATGACAAGGAGCCTACCGCTCCATCTGCCTTTACGCAGAGGAACCCGGGCGAGCGTACATTGCCTCGTCGATAGACAACGTTTCCGCGGTCTCCGCGCATAAACGCGGTGCTTTTTTGCCTGGGTCTGCACGCATGAACCCTAGGTCTCTATGCGAAAACTCTCTCACGTCCCTTCATGAGGAACCACACCAGATCGCATCACTCGCCTGGGTCTGCTCTCAGAACTTTTCCGTTGTTCCAAAGTCCCGCGGCTTTTTTTGCCGCCGTCTCGCGGCTGTCCCCGTCCCCGTCCGAGGAGGTCTTGTATGCCACTTCGGCAGTATGCGCGCCGCAATCAAGGCATGCGGTGTAGAAACACCAGCCAGCCTCCTCTTCTATAATTCCGACGCCGCCGCAATGAGGGCAGGGCTCCAAATCAATTTCATGCAATTTCAAATCATCCATGACTCTTCCTTTCGCGCTCTAATTCAGGATTTTGTCGAAAACGCCCGCGAACTGGCATGCGTTGAAGGCTTCCTCTGACGCCCTGCCGCCGCGGGCAGCGGATGAGAGCTCCGGTTTTTCGGTTCAAAGCACGCACCCGACGCTCCCGACAATTCCGGGACCTTTCAAAACAAACCGCAAACACCTGACGACTTTCCGTAGCGCCTTTTCCGCAAGACAGCATCGAAGACACCCCGTCATCATCCGGCTGCTTTCGATGGTATTTTTCCCACCGATTTCCTAAAAGACACCGCCATCATCCGACAGGCGCACCGCCGCGCCTCATTCGTCTCTGGTTGTAGTACCTGCGGTTTCTCGCGCTCTTGTCGCGGGAAGACTCCTTCCTTTCAGCTTCGGATCCTATGCCGGATGCTTCCGCGCTCCCAGCGCTGTCCGCATCTACCGAAACAGAACTATTGACCTTGGGAGAACTATTCAGAGGGGCTTTCTTTCTCCGGCTGCCACGCTTCTTCTTCACGGGCCCTATCCCGTTGTCAGCCAAAAACTTGGCCGCAGAATTGTCTACCTGATAATTCGGAGGCGTATTCGGGGACAAAAGAATCTTTATCTGTCGGATAACATCCAATTTCTTCTCGGCAAACGGCATCTCATCCGGAGGCAGCACGATGAACGGAGAATAGAGGGCTTCATAGAGCTCCTTGATGTCCTTGTTCGCCGCGCCATCAGCCTTCTGTTCACGCACTGCAGCATCGTGTTCCGAAAGAGACTTATACAGGCTCTCTTCCTTTGCATGCAAAGAAATACACGGCAAAATATACACAAGGAGCTTGTACTTGTAAAGCTCACGTATGATCTCGCTGCTGTGTCCGCTTGCAAGTATCTTGTTCAGCTCTTCGGTAAGCCTGGACGAGCTGACACCTCCCAGCCCCGCCGCGTAGTGCTTGATTGCGCGTTTCAAGGATGACTGGAGAGCGAACCCGGTGGATACTTCAGCCTTGACCGCACGTATCATCCGAACCGGATCTTCAATGAATGTCCTGTTCAGCGGTATCAGGCTGGAAATTCTTCTATTCGTGAAATCCGCCATCGCGTTGTTAAAATCAAGAACAGTCTCGTTTACTGGATTATAGTAAAGGCTGTTTATGGAAAAGTCACGCCGCTTGGCGTCCTCTTCTATTGTGCCGAACTCGTTGTCGTCACCATCCTCGTGATCCTTCAGGGAGCGGAACGTGGACACCTCGTAGATTTTCTCGTGCCCGGACGCTTTGTCCCGGACAACAACATGCACAATTCGGAACCGACGCCCGATTATCCTCGAATAGTGAAAAACCTTGTGAACCTGTCTGGGAGACGCCTCAGTGGCGATATCGAAGTCCTTCGGGGCAAGCCCCAACATCAGGTCCCTCACCGCTCCCCCCACAATGTAGGTCTCGAAGCCTTCATCCTGAAGCCTTTCCACAATTCGCGACGCGTCGGGATCCACTTTCGACTTGTCAATCCCGTGCTCGGTCCCTGAATATATCTTCGCAATCTCTGTGAGTCCGGTTTTCGTCTTTTTATATCTAATCTTCATTTATTTACAACAAAAGGAATTGTTTTAATTTACAGACTCCGGCGCGGCTCCAGGCCCTCACACGAACAAATCCGATACAAACCTCTACACCGAAAGGCCGCACCACCATGCGGCAATGCTCATTCCACTTGTCTATCGCAAAAATTTCGCTGATATAGTATTATAAAAGAGAGGTTTCTGCAACCTCGACGAACGATAGGCGAAAGGTTGCGGAAGAAGAAGCAGACAGCTGCAGGCTGCTCCGGTCACAAAGACTGCTGCAGGACGCTCCGGCCACAAAGACTGTTGCAGGATCCTC
>CAMKPI010000123.1 GCA_946414625.1 uncultured Spirochaetaceae bacterium
GTAAATACGGCAACGAAAAAATCGATCCTACAAGATCTGGTCTCAATGAAAACTTTGAAAATCTTCCGAAGACTAAGGAAGGCATCGAATTCCCTTTCCCTTCTAATTACGAAGATACTATGCTTGGTTTTATTGAAGCGTCGAAAGCAGCGTCTGAAAAGAACAGAGCAGTTGCACGAAATGCAAAGTGTCTTATTACAGTTGTTTTCACTCTTCCGACAGAATATCTTCCACCCAAGGGCGTTGATTACAATGAGTGGTATACGACTGATCGCCGAAAGAAAGAGAATGAAATATTTCAGAGCGTCCTGTCCTTCCTTGTAAGAAAATTCGGCTACAAGCATGAGAAACTTGGTCACAATTTTCTCTATGCGTGTGTTCATCGCGACGAGACAAGACCTCATATGCATGTTGGTTTCATACCCGTAGTTAGAGAAACAATCACTTATCAAAAAAGAATAAAGAAAGGTTCTCCAGAGACAAGAACAATAACGGTCAAGAAAGGAACAATATCGGCATACGAAGTTATAAATCAAAAAGTTTTTAGGACTCTTCATAATGATCTCGACAGACATCTTAGAACGGCAGTCGAATGGTATAAGGGTGGTGCACTCAGGACAGATGAAGAGCGAATGATGTCCGGACAGAACCTCAGCATGAAGGATCTGAAAAAAAAGGGACCGAGCTTTGCGGAGAAACGAGCAGAAGAAAACCGTCGGGCCTTTATCGCAGAGGCAAAATCATTGTACAGTGAAGCACTCAAAGAAATCAAAGCGGACGGACATGAAGCTTCACTCATAAAGCTTGTAGAACAACTTATCATAGACGGTAAGCTTACGAAAGACGACTATCAGAACAATACGACATATCATGACTCATACGACATCTACTATGCATTCAAGAAAGCGCTTAAGGAAAGGAACTCGAAGCATTCCGATAATAACGGTAAAGTTCTTGACTAATATAAGTCTTATAATTATAATATGAACAAGATGATTGTATCAGAGCATCCAGAGAATATTGAAAGACCTATGATTCGCGAGGCGCATGATGAGTGAGGAATATGCTATTATGCGCCAAGCCGATTTTGACAAGATTCTTGCTGAACTTGCGCAGATGAACGAGAAGCTTGCTTTCGTCTCTCTTTCTTGTAGGATGCCTGAGACTGTCGACATCGTAGACATCGTGAAAATAAAAGGCATTTCACGTACGCAGATAATGGAAAAAGAGAGATATCTCCTTCCCAATTTTGGACAATCTCAGTATCCCGACGGACCAACGCGATGGGATTATCAGGTATATGAGGCATGGAATCGTCGTCCGATTGAAGATCGTAAAGCCGAATATTTGGCTTATCTTGAGAACGAAAGAAAAATGAGACTGAACCAGCAGGAGAAGACAAGATGAACAAGGATTATTACATCATCGCGCCGACACGAGAAGGTGGGAATTACATGGTTAAGTTTCGTCACATTCCTGGTAAGCGTTTTTCTTCCGGAACCCCAGACCGAGACGAAGCCGTTAAATGGGCAGAACGCAAGAAGCTAGAAAGCGTTCCGACTACGAAGCAGGTTACTCTTGCAGAGTTCTGTAAAGAGGGATTCTTCGTGAAAGAAGACCCTCACGGCTATCGAAAAAGATCTGAAGCTCGCAACCGTCATTTCTCAGAAGAATACTACGAAGCTCATGAGGCAAGATTAAAGAATCACATCCTACCTTTTCACGGAGAATACCTTCTCTCCGCAATTACGGACACCAATATTGAAGATCTTTTCCTCAGTGCGAAATCAGTGAAAGGCGACGGGACAACAGAACTAGGCGACAATGCGCGGAACAAGATTCTTGCCACATATCGCATTGTTCTCGACGCTGCAAAGAGAGAGCACCTGATACCTTCCAATCCTGCGGATAAAATTGAAGATATTGTTGAGGAATATGAAGAAACCATTCCATTTTCAGGAGAAGAGATGCGCCGGTTTTTTCCTGAGGACGATGAAAAGCTGATTGAAAACTGGTATAATCTCCGTTGGGCTGCATACTTTTGCCTTTTGAAAGACACATCATGGCGTCCCTGTGAGGTTGCCGCATTTTCGACCAATGGATACTTTCCACATTACAATGGCAGTTCAATCAACGTTGTGTACACAGACAGAGAAGTCAGCTGGAAAACGCATAAGATCGTTGCGCACATCAAGACGTCGAACAAGAAAAGCGGAGCAAAATTCAAGGTTGCCCTTATTTCAGAGCAGACTGTCAGACTTCTAGATAAGCTCAAGCAACAAATCAAAAGTGAATTCTTTTTCGAACTCATACCGGAAGATCTCTGTTTCTCACACCCGAGAAAAAATCTCGGGGTCAGATACATCTACAGTGAACTGGCAAACAAACGACTCCGTTCGACAGCAACGTCTGTTGGAATCGATCTGGCCGGCAGAACTCAATACAGCATGAGACACACATGGGAAACCGACAACTTCGGTCTAATTCCAGATGACCTCAGGAATATGATAATGGGACATAAAAAGACTCGAAAAGAATATGTGCATCTCGACGCAGACAAGGCCGTTGCCCGTCTTTTCACTATTGTTCAAGCAACAACTGCAATATCAAAGCTCGACTCTGAGGAGAACGAAAAATAACAGCCGGGACACACTCAAGTACACCAATCGGTACACTTTTTAAGGAACAAAAAAGACCAACTTCTTTAATAGAAAGAAATTGGTCTTTGTTTTCATTTACCGGAGACGGGGCTCGAACCCGTACGACTTTGCAGTCAGGGGATTTTAAGTCCCCAGTGTCTACCATTCCACCACTCCGGCAATTTCGCGGCCCAGGTCAAATGCAGCCCTAACTTGAGGCAAAATAGCCACCGGACGCATCTGATTCAGCCATAAAAAGCCCCCGGACAGAAGCATCCGCCATGAGTCTATCAGCCGATTCTCAAAGTCTCGATTTTCAGAGCCTCTCCGAAGCTCGCCATCCACACCTGGTTTGCCGCTAAAGATCAAAATTAATCGTATTAGAAAAAACTACTGCTCGTCAACCACCTCTTCCTTTTCCGTGATGAGTCGGGCGTTGGTCTTGTTCGGAAGAATTTTTTTCCACAAAGCCTGAGTCCCGGTGTAGATTTCCGCAAACTCATCCTCCGATTCCTTCAGCGCGCTCTGCCAAGCCGCCCCGAAGCCCGGGCTGTTGATTGTAAGCCTGTCAACCGCCTTCTGGTAAACCTGAAGCCGCTGAACCTCGGCCCGTCCCGGTTTCTGAATCAAAGCGGAGTTCGTAACCCGGAGGTTCTCGTTCATTTTTTTCAGCTCATCGTTCTCTTTTTTCAGCTTTGTCATTCCCTCGGACTCCAGTTCCATCCGCTGAGATAACATTTCCTTATATTTCTCTATTTCCTTCTTGCTGCGAGATTCAGAAGCCATACGCTTCAAAAACTGCCAGAAAAAAACAACCACCGCCACAACAAGCCCGATAAGAAATCCTACAGCATACTGCTTCATACAATCACTCCAAAAATAATTCAAACATTTTTACCGCCAAAGGCTTCCAGCCCGATTGCTCCTCCCCTAGCACATCGCGAATGCAGGATAACAGGTCGACCGAGAGCAAAGCGGTACGTGCATTATACAACATTTAACGTTTGTATTATACGGTTTTTTCGGAACAACAAGAAAAACACAGAAAGCAACGTGTCAAAGACAGATTCAATTCAAATCTCAGCCTGCATCCGACCCACTCATAGCGAAACAGCTCTCATTCCTGACCCGCCCAAACGGATAAATTCGGCACTATTACAAAACTCTTCCCTTCCCGCTCCCGCGCACGACAGAACGAAAAGACAATATATGAAGAATATATGTTTTCTTACATCTTATCCCACTCCTTCTCGAAACGAAGCGGGGCTGAAGATGGGGTCTATAAACGCAGACCGCGGGTATTTCCACTGCTTTTTTAACGAAGTTTTCCATTGAATTTTCCACTGAGGTTTCAGCGGAGTTTTCAAGTTTAGAGGCTTCAGATTCAGTCTTGCAAGCGAGGGGTTATACTAGAGGTATACCCCGAGCGCGGCGGGACTGAAGATGGGGTCTATAAACGCAGAAAACTGGGATGGCAGGAGTCGAACCTACATAAGAAGCACCAAAAGCTCCGGTGTTACCGCTACACTACATCCCAAAACCTGTCTTATGATATATTCATTCCAGAGCATAGTCAACGGCATGCATCAGCCGATTTTCGGTGGAAGATGAATTTCCGCAGACGAGACCTTAAGAAGCAGGGATTCGATGTCCTCTTCGAAAATCAGGCTGTCAAAGACTTCCCGTCTCAAAAAGCCCGCATCTACGGTGGACACTAAAAAGTCTCGAAGCTTGTCGTAGAAACCTTCGACATTGAGAAAAGCGCATGGCTTGTCGTGCAGCCGGAGCTGAAGCCATGTCATCTGCTCCAAAATCTCCTCGAAAGTTCCGATACCACCTGGGAGGGCGATAAACGCGTCCGACATCGCCGACATTCGGTTCTTTCGCTCGTGCATATCCGCTGTGACAATTATCTCCGTCTCGTAACGCCCGATGTCCACACGCCTCAATTCCGCCAGGAACTTTGGAATCACCCCGGCCACACTGCCCCCATTCTCGAAGGCTCCGCGCGCGACACAACCCATCAAGCCACTGGCTCCACCGCCGTATACAAGACCTATGCCCTTTTCCGCCAAGGCCTTGCCCAAAAGATACGCGGAGTTTTCGTAGAC
>CAMKPI010000124.1 GCA_946414625.1 uncultured Spirochaetaceae bacterium
GTTCTGCTGAAAGACGAGAAAAACCTAGGCATTTACCCTCCAATGGGTAAAAGCCAACAGAAAAAAGAAAAACTTCGGGAGAGGGAGAGGCGGACACCAACTCCAACCCAAAGGGACAACCGCAATGGATGCCGCAGAGACAGAACGACCAACGACCGAGCGCCTCCCATGACACCACGCACAACTTTTTCGCTTTCCTGTAAGCGAGAGACGGGCCCCTCCGATTACGCGCCGCAGAACCGACGTCTTCAGTTCTCGCCCCGAAACGCCAAAAAGCGTCCGGCACCAACACGAAACCGGCGGGTAGACATCCCGCATCTCACCCGTACCCGACAATCCAGACGGTCAGGCACGATTAGACTTTTACCCTTTTCTTTCTGCACGGTCCTTTTACGACACAGATGCGCCATATAGAGACACGCAGACAGAATATCATTCTGAATTTATCCGACACTTCGACTATTTGTCAAGAAATTTTAGAATATTTTTGCTTCCGCGCTGTGCGTATTACATTTGAACCAGATCTCTACAAGACGGAATCAAAACAAATACGTCTCGGCAAAATCCCCGAAAGCGTCAGGATGGACCCAATGAACGAGTTTGAAACTACGGAAAAAAGTAAGCTGCCTCTTTGCGTAATGTATTGAATCAAGAACAATCTTATCTTTTATCCCCTCAAGATCGCTATCTGAAAGAGCGTCAAACCGGGATAGGCGTCTTTTCACGCCGGGATCTTCAAAAGCCTCGCCGGAGACCTCCTCCCCTGATCCGCACGACATCGCTCCGCCCTCCGGAATGTCGGAGTCTCCAGAGTCCGCCTCCAAGGCTTCGATGAATTCCCTGTAGCCTATCGCACCCATGCTCTGCCAGCGGCTCGACGCCCCGGCTGCCAGAAGTCGGCGGATTTCTTCAGTAAGCCCCATTCTAAACATCTCATCCACACGAAGCCGAATCCGACTTGAGAGGTCTTCCTTCTCGCGATACAGTCCGATTACAAGCGGCTTCATCCCACCGCGCGGCGCGGACGGGAGAGCAAAAGAGGATAAGGGGAGACCGGTCTGGAGGTAGACCTCAATGGCACGGGTAATGCGGTAGACATCGTTCACGTTTATCCTCGCCGCAGACACCGGGTCGACCTCGGCAAGGCGTGCATGCGCTGCCTCTCGAGCCTCTCGTCCGTTTCCGAGGGACTTCATCCACTGCCCGACGCTCGCCCGCACATCCGGGTCGACCTCGGGCGCTTCGGACAGGCCGTAGAGAAAATGCTTGAAATAATACGCTGTGCCGCCGGAAAGAACGGGAGTGAGTCCTCGCGACAGGATGTCACGGCACGCCTCATCTGCAAGGCGGATGAAAGACGCAACGTTGAACGCCTCGTCGGGCTCCAGGATGTCTATCAAATGATGCCGCGGAGATTCGGGCAGGGGCTTTTTTGCCGAGCCGATGTCCAGCCCCCGGTAAACCTGAACGGAATCAGCATTCACAACCTCGAATCCGTCCGAAAAAAAATCCCGCAGCAGGGCTGTTTTGCCCACCGCGGTAGGTCCGAAGAGGAAAAGTATACGCCTATTGCCATAATGAAAATTCAGACCCGGCTCAACGACGGATCCGTCCAGCCCTTCCGGCTGCAAACTCATTTTCAAATCCCCGTCCACATGAAAAACCGCCAGGGACCTCACTACTCCCTGGTGTATTCAATCTCGTCGTTCACGACCTTATTCAGGACGTTGGAAACGATTTTCTCCCCTCGCTCGTCCAGCTCCTCTACTGCTTCCTTGTTGGAAGCTATGATCTGCGCCTCTTTGATGGCCACGCAGGTCATTTCGTAGACATTCTTCTTGGAGTCGATCATCTTGTCCAATGGTATGCTCACTTTCAACCTCCCTTGAACGCGGATATTTTAACGGCTTTTCCGGTTTTTGTGAATACTCAGAGTATTGTCTCGGGTGCACTGTGTCCACGTCGCCCGCCGCCGGGCTGAGGCTCGACCGGGAGAGCCTGGCGGCGGACGGGAAGTGCCGGAAATGAATATAAATTCCGCAGCCCGCCGCGAAGGTGCCTTGCCCACGCATATTTTATGGATTTGCCCCTGTGCCTTAAAAGGTGCACCTTATCCACACCATGGGGCACATTGCCCACACCGTGGAGCACCTTGCCCACGCCGCCGGCACACGACTCTCGCGCTCGTATTGAACCGACGCTTCGCACGAGGTACCCGCTATACAGCATTTATTTACACAGTATACGTTTACGCGCCGATCAACCTCAGTGCTTGCGCACATTATTCTCTTCCGAGGCCTTTGCGGACGCGGCACGGATGATAATTTCCACGATTTCTTCCGGAGTCTTTCCCTCGGTGTCTATCACAAGATCCGCCACAGAGGTGTCGTTGTTGTCAATGCCGTAAATTGTCTTGTAGCGCGCAGAATCGCGCCTGTCGCGCTCGCGGGTCTCCTCCATCCTCTGCTCAAGTGTTCCGCCTTCCCTCCTGTGGATACGCCGCGCCCTCTCCTCGTCGGATGCAAGAAGATACACCTTCAGGTCGGCGTCCTTCATGTTCCAGATCGCAAGCCTGCTTCCAAGGACGCTGTTCTCCTCTTCCCGCGCCATCTTCACCATCCGCGCATCCAGTCGACGGTCGATGTCGTAGTCCTTCTCCGCCATCTTGCAGAACTCTGCAAACGGCACCCCCTCCTCCTCAGCCATCTGGCGGAATGTGTAATTCACCAGCTTGCAGCCAAGTTTCTCGGACAAGAGTGTGCTGACGGTGGTATTGCCACACCCGCTTTTTCCTGAAATAGCGATACGCATATTGCCTCCTTATTCTGAATCATTCATCAAAAATACAGCTTTCAAACGAAAAGTCCGACCCTTACTCATGCGTCTACTCCACGTTGCGGAGCTCCTCACGGATGTTCTCCAACGCGTCTTTCATCCGGACCACCTCAAGGTTCACCTCAGCCATCTGACTTTTAGACCCTATCGTGTTGATCTCACGGTTCATCTCCTGAGAGAGGAAATCCAACCGTTTACCCACGGGGATGGAAGCGTCCAGGAGAGACCTGAACTCACGGATGTGGGCATCCAGCCGGACCAACTCCTCATTTATCGTATAACGGACAAGCATCACCGCAACCTCGGTCAGTATCCGCGACTCATCGTAATTTGCGTCCAGCTCCATGTCGTGGATACGGGAGAGGAGGTTTTCCTTAATAAGACTCTCCAGGGCTCCGGCGCGGCTCTTCACAACCGAAAGAGACGCCTCGATTGAGCCGATCTTCTCCTCCAGGTCGCGCTTTGTGGCTTCGCCTTCGCGGGTTCTGAACTCCAAGAGCACATTCAAGGCAGATTCCATTGCCTCGTCCAGAGCCGCTCCATACCTCGCTTCAGCATCCGGAGAGGTTTGGTTCAGCACCCCGGGGGCGGAGAAAATGTCGGAGAAATCCACACGGACATCCAGCCCCGCTTCACTACAAACAGATAGCACTTTTTTTGCTGCTTCCGCGTATGAACGCGCGACTGCCTCGTCCAAAGACACCTGGGCGCTGCCCGAGAGGTTCTGCACCTTCACAGAGATATCCAAATGCCCGCGGGAGGCGACGGTCTTTACCTTTTCCACCGCACGTGGTTCATAAAAAGAAAGATACGGCGGCGCGGCGAACGACACATCCAAATATCTATTGTTGTACGCTTTGATTTCAACCGAGATTACAAACCCTTCTCCGGCCACCTCCGCGTGACCGAACCCAGTCATACTATTCATGCCCAACACCCCCAAAGAAAAGGATTTTCGCAATTTAATTTTACAAAGTCCGAGCCCGGTCTATACCACGAGTTCCGCCGTTTATTGCGCTCTCTCAGACGCCCGCCGCGCCGCTCCAGATCGCAAGACCATGAGTCCACACCAGGCAGAGCAATGGCTCGTTGCCACGAGTCCCGCCGTCTATTGAGCTCTTTCAGACGCCCGCCGCGCCGATCCCGACATATGTCCCAGGCCCCGCTCCGCAGCGCATCAAAACAAGTACATCACGTTGAGCCCCACTGTGTAGTCCCCTGTGTCGTCCTTGATAACGGACAGAGGAACATTCACCGAAAGACTCACGTCAAACCTATTGATCCGCGTGCCAAGCCCTGCCGTAACACTGCCGTCGAAAAAATCCTTCGGCTTTGTGTAGTAGCCCAGACGAAACGAAACATTGTAATTTCGGGCAAGCTGCCGCGTGGCTTCGGCTCCGAAATGAACGGTTCTATTTTTGCTGCTTGGAATGTTCTTTCCCTCCGCTCCCGCAGCAAAATGCCACTTTTTCAAGTGCCCGCGCGGCGCGTAGGGATCCGTGCTGAAATAAACGGCCGCCCCGATCGTGTCTACCGCGTTGTTGAACGTGAGGGCATCTTCTTCAACAGCAATGTACGACAGCAGCTCGTCGCATTTCACGGAGAAAACAAACCCCTCCAGGCGATACATAAGGCCGACCTCTATGTCAACAAACTCGCTGTTCGAGTCGCGGGTATACTCGGAGAAGAACATGTACCGCACCCAATCGCTGAAAAACCTCGAATTCTTGAGGATCACATCGGACTTGCCCATGTAGGAGCCGCCATACAGCCCCGCTCCCAGCGCAAGGTTCTTGTATCCCCATGCGAAAGACGCCGAAAGATCAAACCGCTGGCGAAAATTATAAGTCTTTGTGTCTGAGTGTTTTACAAAGCTATCAACAAACTTGTCGACCCCCATGGACAG
>CAMKPI010000125.1 GCA_946414625.1 uncultured Spirochaetaceae bacterium
GACTTCGAAAGAGAGCTCCTTGGACGGGTCGGCGCAGAGCTCCCTGAAAGAGGAACTTTTGCCGGTGAATCTGCCGTTTGGCGCGTTCCTGCGGCGCGCTGTGTTGATTTCACGGACCCGCTGCCGCACCTCGAAGAGCCTTGGACGACCTGGCACGCCGAAGCTTTTCAACGCCGGGGAGACGGCAAGGCATATCGTCTTGTCTGTCCTTGACTGATCAGCGACGACAAGGTTCACGTCAAGCGGATCCAGACCCAGGTCGACGCATTCAACCGAGGCGTAGAACGACTTCAAGTCTATCGCGATGTAATAACTGTCAGTCATTAAGTTCTTCACGAAAGTTAATGTATCATGAAGAAACTCTTTATGCAAGAGGAAATCACATCCTGTCCGTTTTTGTTCACATGTATTCCATCTTCGCACAGCAGGTCTGTGATTTTGCGTTCACAGCCGCGCCTGTCGTTCAACGTGTCTTCAAAAGATGAACAGCCGGACGATTCCAGCAGCGCCGCCCTTATGTCGATGAGCGGGATCTTTTCCTGGTCGGCTATCTGCTTTACAACTTCGGAGTAGCGATTCTGGAACTCGGCGATGTGGTTCTTATACCCCAGCCACTGCATAACATTCTCCGGAACGCAACCCTGGACGCGGCAGAAGTATTCGAAATAAAAGTCAGAGTCGAGGAGAGCAAGCGTTGTCACCACAGGTGTTATCTTTTTGCTGCGTATATATTTGATGAGGTCTACATACGTGGTTGCGAAAATCTCTATCGGTGTTTTGGGTAAATGCCTCTCTTCGGGGGCATCGCTTATTTCCCTCCAGTAGAAATCCGCGTCGTTTCCTCCAAGATCTAGGAGGACGTATTCGCACTCGCTGTCCTTGTCGAGTGAGCGACGCACATAATCGCTGCCCTTGGTGATCGTGAGGCCGAATTTGCTAAGGTTCTCAGAGTCGGGCAGGGTGCGCAGGTAGTTGTCAAACTCATACCTGCCGCTCGTCGGGTTGTATAGCGTACCTTTCAGGATTGAGTCTCCGAAAATTTTTATCCTTGCCATATTCTTCTCCATATATAATCTGTCTTACAAAGGTGATGTCATAATCTTTTGAATCGAATTGTCCGGTGCAGTTTTTGCTCTTGTACGGCTGCAGCATTGTATCAATTCATGTTTTGTATTCTGGGAGAAATAGGGAGACGGGGAAATAGTGTTTTTTATCGGAATCCGAAGAATAGTTAATATTAACTACCGTTTCTACCGGTCCTGAATGCAGTTTGCTGGTCTTTGAAATGCGGACTGTAGCGCGTGTCTTGACAGCGGCGCGCGGCGGATGATAGGTTTCAAACGTGCGGACGGGCCGTATCTAAAGGCGTTTTACAGGACTTCAATGCTATGAACATATATGTATATACCCTCGGGTGTAGGGTGAACCAGTGCGAGAGCGAGGCGTTGATTCAGAACTTTCTTTCCGAAAACTGGCATCTGGTTAAAAATTACCATGACGCTGACCTTATAATCGTGAATACATGCACCGTGACAAGCCGTGCGGAACAGAAGGCTCGGAGGATGATCCGCCTGTTCGCCTGCGCAGCGCCCACCATCGTCACCGGATGCTATACGGATGAGGAGCTGCGCGGAATCTCCGCGGATGTCCTGCTTGTCCCGATTTTTTTCAAGCCGAGGCTTCTGGATCTGCCGAGGTACCTCTCGGGCTGTCTGGACGGAACAGCAGAGGGTTTGCTTGAATCGGTTTCGCTTTTTGTCTCCGGGTTGGCTCGTGGGTACAAAGGAACCGCGGAGGTTCGGGATCTGGATGTGGCGGGGGACGCTCCCCGATCAGAGGGCGCCTCGACAGGCGCAGAGTCGCATGAAAGTCTGGAGACTCGCGAACACGCCTTTGCTGTTGATAAGATATGTACAGGCGCAAAGTCGCATGAAAGCCTAAAGACTCACGACAACGCCTTCGCTGTTGATAAGCCATGCACAGGCGCGGGGGCACATGAAAGGCCAGAGCCTCATGACAACGCCTTTGCTGTTGATAAGCCATGCACAGGCGCAGAGTCGCATGAAAGCCTAAAGATTCGCGACAACGCCTTTGCTGTTGATAAGATATGCACAGGCGCGTGGGGGAGCGTGGATTCCTCCGCTGCGCCGACCTCTCTCTCTTATCCGCTTCTTGACCATGCAGACCCAGCGGCGCTCAAAGCAGAGTCGGATGTGCTCCGGCCGAACCCGTTTGCCTATGAGCCGGCGGATTTTAGTCTTCATTCCCGTGCATATCTGAAGGTGCAGGACGGCTGCGACAACGCCTGCCACTACTGTCGCACCCGCGTTGTGCGCGGCGCATCAACATTTCTTGACCCACAGGAGGTGGTGCGCCGCGCCCTGGAGATAGAGAAGCGCGGCTACCACGAGATTGTCCTCTCCGGAATCAACCTTACTATGTATGACCATGGCGGAGCGGGTCTCGGTGCCCTGTTGGTGCGCCTCCTGGAGCGTCTCGGACCGGACATGAGGATACGGCTTTCGTCAATAGAAGCGGACAACGTCGACGAGAGGTTCTTCTCTGCCGTCTCCGACAGAAGAATTCAGCCGTATTTTCACATCCCGGTGCAAAGCGGATCGGACAGGGTTTTAAAGCGGGTGAACCGCGCTTGTACGACGGCGGAGATATCCGCCCTGGTGGAGAAAATCTCCCGTGTTCGGGAAGATCCATTGTTTTCATGCGATGTAATAGCCGGCTTGCCCTCGGAGACGGATGCGGACTTCGGTCTCACTGTCGATTTCCTGCAAAGATGCGGCTTCAATCTCTTTCATGTGTTCCCGTTTAGTCCGCGGCGCGACACTCCGCTGTTCAGAGCCCCCGACCGGGTACCGGAATCGGTCAGGGATGAACGCGCGGAGATCCTCAGGGCTCTTGGCGCAGCGAGGTATGAAAGGTATGTTCTGGGCTGGGTCGGTCGGGAGGTCGAGGTCCTCCTGGAAGGAAAAGGCAGTGCGGCAAAGGAGGCGAACTCTTTTGAGGCGCTTTCGGGAAACTATATCCGCCTCAGGGTTGAAAACCTTCCGGAAGGCGCTGCGCCGGGCGACCTTTTCCGGGTTCGTATGACATCCCCAAATGTTGCTGTGTTTTGACAACAGCAGCGTAAAAAAATATAATGTTGGCATGTTTCGGGGCCCGGTCCACTGCGGATTTCTTCCGCCGTCCGGTTGTGAGACCTCGAACCGGCGGGGTAGGGAATGCGGCCTTTCGGCGCGGTTTTCCGCCAGGGCGCCCGCTCTCCGCCGAGCCGGGATGAAGAATCTTTCAACAAGAATAGGAGCCATATATGAATTTCAGCAAGAGAACCGTGACATGCGGGGCGCTAAGGGCATCGGATGCAGGGAAGAGCGTGGTGCTGAACGGATGGGTGCATAGGAGCCGCAACCATGGCGCGCTTTGCTTTATCAACCTCCGTGACAGGTATGGAATCACACAGGTGGTGGTTGACGACGACGCGTCGGAGGAATTGAAGGCTGCGGCCGCGTCTCTCAGGATGGAGTACTGCATCGCAGTCACAGGTCTTGTGAGACCCCGCCCGGAGAGCATGGTGAACCCGAAAATGCCCACTGGCGAGGTTGAGGTCAAGGCGGAGAAGATAGAGATCCTTTCCAAGTGTGCCGTTCTTCCTTTCATGATCGACGATGGGAATACCACTGGGGAAGATCTCCGGCTGAAATACAGGTTCCTTGACTTGCGCACAAGCGGAATGCAGGACAGGATTCGCCTCCGCCATGATTTTATAAAGGCGATACGCGAGTTCATGTACACAAAGGATTTTTACGAAATCGAGACCCCGACGCTTATACGCAGCACCCCGGAGGGGGCGCGGGACTTCCTTGTTCCATCCCGAAAGTATCCCGGAAAGTTCTACGCCCTGCCCCAGAGTCCGCAGTTGTACAAGCAGCTTCTTATGGTGGGAGGCTTTGACAGGTATTTCCAGATTGCCCGCTGCTACAGGGACGAGGATGCCCGCGGGGACAGACAGCTGGAGTTCACCCAGCTTGACATTGAGATGAGCTTCGTGCAGCGGGACGATGTGCTCTCCCTGATGGAGGAGCTCTTCGGCTATGTCTTCCGGCACGTGATGAACTATGAATTGCCGGCGCATTTCCGGAGAATCGATTACTTCGACGCGATGAACACTTACGGCTCTGACAAGCCCGATCTGCGTTTCGGCATGGAAATCAGGGACATCTCCGATATTGTCCGAAAGTCGGGCTTTGAGGCTTATAAGGCGATCCTTGCCGATGGAGGCTGTGTGAAGGCCTTGGTTGCACCGGGATCGGCAAACAAGAGTTTCGATGCAAAGGGCAAGGCTTGCGAGATCCTCACAAGGAAATATATTGACTCCCTCGGGGAGACAGGGCGGACCTACGGGGCGGATTTTGTTCCCTTTATCAAGGTCGGAGCCGAGGCGGCTCTGGAAGACGGAACGAAAGCGCCCGAGCTTTCCGGCAGCGGTGCGAAGTACTTCGCAGGTCTCGAGCGCGAGCTGTGCGAGGCTTTGGGTGCGGCAGAGGGGGATACCATTTTCATGGTCTCTCACAAATCATGGAAACGCGCCTGCGCTTGTGCCGGAGCACTTCGCACAAAACTCGGACACGATCTGAATCTCATCAAGCCAGGTTTTGAGTTCTGCTGGATTGTGGATTTCCCGCTTTTCGAG
>CAMKPI010000126.1 GCA_946414625.1 uncultured Spirochaetaceae bacterium
GCTGCGTCAAATTCCGTGAGGCTCAGGAACCTGTATGGAGAGGTCTCCACAGGCTGGAATTTTGACAGCAGCCTGGAGTAGTCCACCAGGTGATGATATGTGTCTTCAAGATCCGCTTCGGTGATGCTGGCGATCTCTGCTGCGTTCATTTCGGTCAAGGTCTCTTCCGGAACATCTCGGAGGGTCTCCCAACGGTTTATCAATTCGTAAACGGAAAGCCCGGAGGGAGTTTTCTCATGAAGGGCGCGGACATAGCCGGAGAGCTCGCTGTTTATCCGGGAGATTCGCTCGGCGGCAACTGAATCCGGCTCCCTTGCTTCAGCAAAGCGGTTCAGGGCTCCTTCCAGCTGTTCGATGAGGTGGCTTTTGGTGGCCCGGGTTGAATGAAGCTCCAGGAGGTAGTCCGAAAGACCGACCTTTTTGAGATTCCTGTACACAACCTGCAGCGCAGCCATTTTTTCTGCCACAAAGAGGATTTTTTTACCGCGCGTCATCGCGTCCAGCACCATTGCCGTGATTGTCTGGCTTTTTCCTGTGCCCGGCGGTCCCTGGAGGATGAAGCTGCGTCCCGCCGCAGCCGCCTTGACCGCCTGCATCTGCGATTCGTCGCATGAGACGGGCACAAGTTCGTTCACAAAATCATCGTCTGACACCTCCGGAAGCGGTTTTTGTGGAAAGGTTATCCGTCCTTTTATGAGGCTTTCCACTATCTTGTTGTTTGAAAGCTGATCCGCTTTGCGCCGGATATCGTTCCACATCACGAACTGATCAAAGGAGAAAAGACCCAGTGCGGCGGTCTCAGTTAGCGACCATCCCGGCTGGCTTTTTACATCGTTCCGAATGATCTCGAAAATTCGCCTTGTGTCCAGTCCGTTGTCGTCCCGTGGCAGGTTCTCGAAGTTGAGGGAAGACTGGTATCCTATGGAGGTTCTGAATTTTTCAAAAATGCTGAAGTTCAGCTGAGCCTCATCGTCATCGCGCAGCGTGAGAAGATATTCGTTTTTATTCTTTCTGATGAGGTTCACAGGATAGAGCAGAACGGGGGCTGTGTAGCAGGAGCCGCGGTAAGAGGCCTCCGACCAGGATATGTGACCGATGGAGAGGTACAGTGTGTTCACCCCGGTCTCCGACAGATCCTTTTGGGCCCGCCTGAAGATTGCGGAAAGTTTTTTGCAGAGAAGCGTCTGCGTTTCGGCTGCCGGGAGAAGCCCTTTTTTCAGCATGTCGTCCAGAAGAACGCTGTTTGCGCGAATCTGTTCTTCGTTTCCGAGATCCGACGCCAGTTCCGGCACCGGATTTTGGACGATGAGAAGCCTCGAGCCTTTCGACAGGGTGTCCTCGAGTTCCCAGAGCCTCGGATGGAGAATCTGGATCGCGCTCATCGAGATTCTTGTGCTGATAAGCGGGCTTCGCGGCGAAAGATCCAGGAGGTTCCGCTGCCAGATGTCCAGTTTTGATTTTGGCGCGTTTGTGAAAACGTCGGTGTTGGTCGCACTGACGGTTTCGGAGTCTGCTGTACCGGTCTCTGGCTCCCTTGCTCCGGCTGAGACGCCCGCAAAACTAGTTTCAGTATTTGCGGTGTCCCGGGAATCACCGTCGGAGAAGCTGAATTCAAATCCGGTGTCTCTGGGAACGCCTGTGGAAGTCTGCAGATTGCTGCCGGAGTTTCCGGAATCGTTGCGGAACGTGGGGTCGAGGTCGTTTTTTGTAGCCATATCCGAAGTTTAGCACACGGATTACTGCTACACAAGTGTTATTATTTGTTTCAAGCAGGCGATGAACAGGCTGCGGATTCCCAAAAAAATTGGGTAAAAAATTTTATCTAATACGCAAAAACCGTTTTCTACTGTGTAAAAACGCAAAAAAATTAAATTTTTTTGCTCTAAAATTAACAAAACTGTGATATGATAAACCACTTGTATTGTCGCTCTTATTTCGGCATTAATTGGAGAAAAAAATTGAAATCAGAGGCCATACCTTCAATTAATTTCTATGATCAGGACTTCGTGGATTTGTATGACAGATCCTGGGTTTGGATAGAGGAAGCGTGGAGAGCTGGAAGCGGAGAGAATGGAGTCATTCCGCCGTACCTTTCCTATGAAGGTCAGAAGACGCTTAACCTTCTCAATACCTGCCTGTCGTCTCTTTTCCTTTGCTATAGCAATCAGACATACCCGGCATTCGATACGATAGACTTTTTCTACAGGATGCAGGAGGAGAACGGGGCGATACGAAGCAATTACAGCCTGGAAGACGGACAGCCGATATTCTCACGGGACAACCCGGAGGGAGTTGTGCTTCCTTTTCTTCCGTATGTCGAGTACGTATTCTATCATAAGATAGGCAGCAAGAAACGCCTGAAAGAGGTTGTGCCTTATTTGGAGGGGTATTTCGGCTGGCTTCGCGCGACATTCCAAAAGGAAAACGGGCTTTTCTCCGTGCCGGTGTCCGCCTGCCAGACCGGGAATATTCCCCGTAAAAACACAGTCTATCCTGTTGATTTCAATGCGGCGGTGGCTCTGAACGCCCTGTATCTTTCAAATATAGGCGATATTCTGAACGACAAGGAGCTCTCTTTCCGTTACAAGAGGCTTTATTTCTCGCTGAAGACGCGCATCAATTCCATGATGTGGGATCCTGAAACCCGTTATTACCACGACCTTGACTCCAAGGGTGAAATCATTCCGCTGAAGATGATAGGGGCGTTCTGGACGCTTTTCGCCGAGATTCCGAACGAGGAGCGCGGCGCGGTCATGGTGTCCATGCTCAGGGATCCCGCCGTTTTCGGTTCGGAGAACCCTTTCCCAAGCGTGAGCCTTGACAGCAAGTGCTACAAGGAGAATGTCGAGGGGACCTGCGGGGCTGTGATTCCGCTCTGTAATTATATTGTGGTAAAGGCTTTGGAGCGCTACGGGGAGTTTGTTTTCGCCCGGGAATGCGCCATTCGCCATGTCTATTACATACTCGACACCTTGCAGCCGGAAGAGGGGGTGAACGGAGACGTTTGGGAGGCATACCTCCCGATGAAGGAAGGTGTCCCCGCGCCTCAGAAGGGCATGGAAGGATTTCCCCGCAGAAGGTTCCTGCCACAGGTGTGTCTGATGTCCGTGTCTCTTATGATCGAGAACATCATAGGTCTCAACGTGTCGCTGCCGAAGAAAACCGTTGATTGGACTGTTCCCAACCTTGAGAGTATGGGAATTCATAATCTTTCCCTGAAGAGAAATCTTATTTCGATTCACACAAATAAGAACAGTCGAGGCTGGGAGATTCGCCTGGAGAGCGAGAAACTTTATTACTTTACCATCACGGTTTTGAACGACAACAAGCGGAAAACCCTGCCCATACCGAGCGGAAAATGCTCGATGTTGATAGACAAGCTGTAGAATGCTGCTTTGATGTGGAAATGTGTGTTTTTAATCTCCTGATTTTTCGTCAGGGCTTAAAATTGTTATATTGAATCTATGTTTTTCTTCTTTCCGTTTGGCGGTGGCTACGGTCTTGTATTTCTTTTCCTCTACGCGCTGGTGAGGCTCTTTTCGAGGCTTCTGTCCGGGGGGCGGCGCGGACGCTATGGTGGGGATGATGCTTCCCAGAGAGATGAAAACGGCCGCGGCGGAGCGTATGATGAATTTTTCCGTTCCTTTTTTGGAGGCGGCTCTTCGTCTTCCGGCGGCACCTCCAGCGGTTATTATGGGTCTGGACGCACATCCGGCAGCGGAAATTCATACCAAGGCTACGGCGGATATTCCGGCTATGGCAGCGCTGGCTATGGAAACACCGGCTACGGCAGGTCTGGGGACGCGGGCCGCGGCTACGGCGGTTCGGGATATTCGAATCCTTTTGCGGACAGCGAGGCGGCGAAGCTCTCTGCTGCATACAAAACACTCGGGCTCACTTCTTCCGCCACAGATGACGAGGTGAAGAAGGCTTACAGAAAACTATCCCTTCAGTACCATCCGGACAGGGTGCAGAACAAGGGAGATGAATATGTCGCGTTTGCAACCCGCCGTTTTACTGAAATTCAGAACGCATACGATGTTATAAAGAAGGCTCGTGGCATCGTATAGGCACTACAAGCAGGCTTTGAGGCTTTGCCGCGCGGTGTTCAGAACACAAACCCCGGAATGATGCCGAGGCTCTTGTACCAGGCGGCCAACTGTGCGTAGGCTATTATCGAATCTCTGTTGTAGCTGAAAATCTCTTCTATATCGCTTTTTTTAACTGGTTCTTTGTTTAATGACACTTCCACAGTGGTGTCGACGCAGCCCGTCTCAATGTAAGACCAGTCCTGCAGGGTCCCGTATACGGCGAACTCGTACATCCAGTATCCTCGGACAACCCCGTTCTCGGAGAACATCCGGTTCCGGGCGTGGAGGGAGAAAATGTCTCCCGGGCTATCCTGGACGACTACGCGAATCCCGATTCGGACCGGTATGCCCATATGCTTGAAAAGCTGCGGCAGCGGCAGCACTTTACGAGCCTGGCTTTCAACCGTCTTGATGACATGATCGAGACGACAGGGCTGGCTGAAGAGAATCTGTGTACATACTGCTGGAATGGAAGAGAATGACGGACAGCGGGAATGGCAAAGAACGCGAATGACGGATAGCAGGAATGACAGAGAACGCGAATGACGGACAG
>CAMKPI010000127.1 GCA_946414625.1 uncultured Spirochaetaceae bacterium
GGAATATCACAGCACCAGATAATATGGCTGCCGCAAAAGATTTCTATGACAAGATCGCTTTCGGCGGCAAAGAGCTAATCATCAACGAAAATATGCGCATTACGAGAATGGATGACGGGACGGTTATCACCATGCGCAAGGTGTCAAGCTCTGATGGAACACCAGTTGTTGATATCAATATCAAGCCCAGCAAACACACCGGTGGCGTGAAAGGACAGAAGATTCACTTCGTACAGGAGGACGAATAAATGAAACAGATTGATGTACGGTTTTCTGCCGCCGATATGGCAGAAATTAAAGAGATGATAGGAAGAAAGCTGGTCAAATACAAGTGTGATCCTTTTGAATTCTCTACGTCCGTGTATGGCATAGTAGGAGTTGCCTTTGAGGATATGTCCTTTGCATTTACCAATATGGTCACAGCAATGGACTATTATGGGGAGCAGGAGGACGTGGCACTGTTCAAAATGGAGCGCACTCCTTTCTCGAATATCCAGTCCTTGGTGCAGAATCAGACCATGGTAGAAACACCGGTCGAAAGCATAGTTGCCGAAGTGTTGGTCGTGAACGAACAGCAGCAGCTTTTTGAGCGAGGTGTAAAAACCTATGAAGTGTTGGTGACCCGTGGGATCATTTTCAAGTTTGATGACGGCCATGAGCTTTCTTTTGAGAAAAACATTTGGTTTTCCGAAGATATTACCGTGGAAAAAGGATATGACCTGATCCAGCGCTTTACTCCAACAACAGAATTTGAAGAAGGGTGGAGCGGTAATCTTCGTGGAGAATGCTTCCGTGAGGTCATTTCGGTCAAATAACTGGTTGGGGCTACGGTTGTGCCGTAGCCCCTTCTTTATATAAATAAAGCGCTCCCTCCGAGTTGATAGCTACAAAGGAAACGCTTTTCTTCTTGTTTTTATATTATTTCTTATTCTATTACTTGGGGACAGTTTTCTGCCTTATCACAGACAGCATCCCGGCCTATGGGGTGCAGATATCTGTCTCATGGATGGCGGTTAATCGGCATAGCTTGTAAAGAGCTAATGGCGTAGAAAATGGGCAGTCAGTACATACAGTACCGGCTGCCCATCTCTTGCTATCCATTCGGCGCTGAATCTGGCGTAAACGTGGCGTAAATGCCTTTCTCGATTGCGCTAAAATTCAGCTATATCAAGGCTTTGCGGCCTCAATCAATACATGCCGCCCATTCCGGCACCTGCACCCGGAGCGGGAGCGGGCTCCGGCTCGGGGATATCGGTGATCGCGCATTCGCTCGTCAGGATAAGGCTGGCGATACTTGCCGCATTCTGAAGCGCCGAACGGGTCACCTTCACAGGATCGATGATTCCGGCGGACACCATGTCAACCCACTTGTCCTCATTCGCGTCGTAGCCTGTGCCCTTATTGCTGTTCTTGCACTTGTCAACAATGATGGAACCGTCCTCGCCGGCGTTTTCCGCAATCTGGCGCATCGGCTCCTCAAGAGCGCGCTTGACAATCTTGTAGCCGATCTTCTCCTCCTCGGTAAGAGCGGAAAGATCCTTCGCGTCCATATCCTTGGCAGCCTGAGCGAGAGCAACACCGCCTCCAGGGATAACTCCCTCCTCGATTGCCGCACGGGTGGCGTTCACAGCGTCCTCGACCCTGTGCTTGCGCTCCTTCAGCTCAACCTCGGTGGCCGCGCCAACGTTGATCACCGCCACTCCTCCGGAGAGCTTTGCAAGACGCTCCTGAAGCTTCTCGCGGTCGTAGTCGCTGGTGGTATCCTTAATCTCGCGCTTAATCTGGGCAACACGATCCTGAATCTTCTCCGACGAGCCGCATCCGTTGATGATTGTGGTGTTCTCTTTCTCCACCTTGACGCTGCGTGCGCGGCCGAGGCTCTCGAGCTCCGTGCTCTCCAGCTTCATTCCGAGCTCCTCGGATATAACCTGACCGCCGGTGAGGATCGCGATATCCTCAAGCATTGCCTTGCGCCTGTCTCCGAAGCCCGGAGCCTTGATTGCGCAGACGTTAATCGTGCCGCGCAGCGCGTTCACAACCAGCGTGGTAAGTGCTTCTCCATCCACATCCTCGGCAATGATAAGAAGCGGCTTGCCCGCCTGAACCACCTTTTCCAAGACCGGAAGGAGCTCCTTCATGTTGGAAATCTTCTTGTCGTAGATAAGGATATACGGATTCTCGAGAGTCGCGGTCATGTTCTCGCGATTGTTCGCGAAATACGGAGAAATGTAGCCGCGGTCGAACTGCATACCCTCGACGAAATCGGTAGTTGTGGTGATATTCTTCGACTCCTCGATGGTGATAACACCGTCGCGCCCAACCTTCTCCATGGCGTTGGCAATCTCCTCTCCGATCGCCTCGTCGGAGTTGGAAGAGATCGTGGCCACCTGCTTGACCTCGGACCTGTCATTGATGCTCTTTGCCTGACTCTTGATAATCTCAACAGCGTCGCTTACAGCCCTGTCGATGCCGCGGCGAATTCCCATAGGATTCACACCGCTGGACACGCTCTTCATGCCCTCTTTAGTGATGGCCCACGCAAGAACGGTCGCTGTTGTTGTTCCGTCGCCCGCCACATCGTTGGTCTTGGACGCCACTTCCTTTACAAGCTGGGCACCCATGTTCTCAAACGGATCTTCCAGCTCAACCTCTTTGGCAACGGTCACGCCGTCCTTTGTGATAAGCGGCGCGCCATATTTCTTATCCAGAAGCACCGTGCGGCCCTTCGGACCCAATGTCGTTTTCACGGCCTTTGAAATCTGCTCCACACCCGAAACGAGGCTTTTGCGAGCCTCCTCGTTGAATTGCAGCTGTTTTGCCATAATATAATCTCCTCTATTGATTTACCAAAGGTTTCGCTCCCTGCTGCCCGGAACGCGCACAAGCTCGTCCATCGAAACATGCAATCGACCGGCACCCATCGGAGCGCACAGAAACCCGCGGAGGACTCTCCCCGGTTCGTGACTTTCGAAATAAAGATAATAAAAGAGGAATTTTTCGTCAAATGATTTGCAAAAAGCGAAACCGCGCCGCTCGAGTGTCTCCGCCGCCCGGAGTACTTTGCGGATGCGTACTGCCCCGGAACGCTCCGCGCTACTCGGAAGAACCCGACGCCCGGCACGCCGGGCGGATGCGTACTGCTCCGGAACGCTTCGCGCCGGGCGGCGGAGACCGGCCAGAGACAAATCAGATTCTCAGCTCCGACCTCTGTTCGGGAGGAAATTGTCCTTAATTTTCACAACCCTCTGCGCAACAAGGGAAACGTCCTCCCCTGAAAGAGCGGAAATAGCGATGATACCAAGCCCCTGAAGACCCGCCTCCGACGTGTCAATCGTAGAGACCCGCGCACCGAGGCTATCCGCCCGAAGCTGGTTGAGATATGCGTATTTCGATGGTGCGCCGCTCACCCGGATCTCTGTGACGACCCCATCCGAAATCTTCCCTAAGAGAACGCCAAGCTCGTGACAGAGCGCTTCGCAGGCGTGTCTCATCCCTCGCGACGCCTCCTCGTCCATGTGTACGGGGGAATTGATGTACTCAAAAAGATCAGTGTACGAAAAACCGTCGAAGCCCAGGCGTGACTTCTCCGTGTCAATCTGCAAAAAGCCCCGCGGAATCACGGCGGAGATGTTCCAGTCAATTCCGTTGGGATGCCTGTAGCACATGTAGAACGGATCATCAGTCTTTTTTGCAGAACAATAATTAAGACCTTCGCTGGAGCCGCTGCGATTACACACCATGCCGGGTCGCATCGCCCCGCTGCCGACAATCGCGGGAACAAAATCGGGACAGCCTGCAAGAACCGGCACCCCCTCCCTGATGCCGAATCTGTGGGAGGCTTCCGTCGTCACCCTGCCGAGTCTCTCGCCGGTCCGTATAAACGGAGGGAACTTGCTCTTTTCAATCCCGAGAGCTTCCAGCCACTCATCCTTCCAATACCACTTCTCCAGCCCTTCCAAGGCCAAAACCGTGCGAGGCACGCCGGTGAGAAGGTATGAGAGGTATTCAGGGCTCGACATGAACCAATCGGATCTTTCCCAAAGCTCTGCATCATGCTTCCTGATATAGAGCGCCTTCGGAAGGAACATCGAAGGCCCGAGCTCAAGGCCGAGCGTTTTCCTTATCTCTTCGGACTCCTCGCGGGCGTCGCTGAAAGAATAAAGATACGTCCTGCCGCCGCAAGACGGAGCGAGAGTCGGACCATTCCCGGTGATGATAACGGCGTCGATGTCCTCTCTTCGGACATCAAGATCCGACATGACCCTCGCGAACGATGCCTCCCATGCGGAAGTGTCTGTGATATCTGAAAAGCGGTTCCGAAGCCTATGTACGCGGATTTTGGCAATGCGCCCCTCCGCCTGACCCGTCGTTTCCACGAGGGAGGCCTTTATGAAGCTTGTGCCGATGTCGGCAGTGAGGATCATTGGCTAATTCTCCACCTCGTCATCATAGTAGAATCCGTCCTCCAGGTCGTCCTCGTCAGAATCGTCAAAAGACTCCTCATCGGTGTCTTCCCAGTCGGACACATCGGGCGCGTCAAACGGATCCTCGTATTCTTCATCCAAGTCGTCCTCGTCATCCTCCCAGTCGTCTTCCCCTTCGTCATAAAGGTCGTCGTCGTAATCTTCG
>CAMKPI010000128.1 GCA_946414625.1 uncultured Spirochaetaceae bacterium
GAGAATGCCGCATCCGTCCGCAGGATGATTGATTCATTGCTCGGCGAGCGAACCCTGTCGATTCCGGATCACTTCTGCATTGACGGCGGAGATGCCTGCGGCGATCCATCAGTTGTGCCCATGCATGCCTTGGTTGATGAGTACAAGTCTCTGGCGGCGTTGCCTCCCGGCGATTGACGAGATAGTCTTATGCTTCGGGACAGCATCAGCCGGGATAATATAATTTGAAAATACATGCTTTCAAGGAAATATCGATGTTGGAGATAGTCAAGCTCTTACCGTGCGTCAAACATTACGAATGGGGCGGACATGAATATATACCTTCACTTTTGGGAATCGAGCCGACGGGTGAGCCGTTTGCGGAGTTGTGGTTGGGATCTCATAGAGACGGATCTGCGTTAATCCCGGAGACCGGGGAAAACTTCAGGGATTTTCTTGACAGAAATCCCGACTTTGCGGGAACGGGTGCGGACGTCTTTCCTTTTCTTTTCAAGGTTCTTTCAATGGAGATGCCGTTGAGTATCCAGTGTCACCCTGACAGAGAGCAGGCGGAGCGCGCCTTTGCCTCAGGAAATCCGAATTACACTGATCCCAACGGGAAGGCGGAGATGTTTTATGCCCTGGAGGAGACAGAGCTCCTTTGCGGTTTCAGGAAGAATCCTCTTCACGACGAGAAGACGGAGGATTTGCATAGGTATCTGTCTCGGTTTTATCCCGACGACACCGCAGTGGACTACGCATATCGGATGAATCTCGTCTCTCTTGAGCCGGGAGAAGCGATTTATGTGCCGCCCACCGTTCCTCATGGCTACATAAAGGGGTGCGGTATCGAGGTGATGACAAACTCGAACAATGTTCTCCGTCTCGGTCTGACGCATAAGCGTATAGATAAAGACGAGCTTTACAACGTTGTGATGAAAAAACCTTTTGAGCCGGATCTGTTGGGATCCTACGAGGATGCGTCCGGGGAGCAGTTCTTCACTCCGGCGGGGCTTAAGCTCTGTGTTATGAGGGACGGTTTTTTCCAGAACAGGGACGCCGGAGCCCGTATAGTCCTCTGCACGTCCGGCAGAGCGGTTCTGAACGGCGACATCGAGGTGTCCAAAGGACAGGCTGCCGCGGTTGCCAAAGGCTTCAACCTGCTTCTTGACGTGGAGGGAGAAGCATTCATTGCGGATATGATATAGGACCCCGGAGGGTTTGAGATGAGACGCCTGTACTATGAGAATCCATATGCATCTACCTGCGAATCCGTTGTCTTGACTGTGAAGGCGGCAGACGACTGCACTTTGGTGACTGTTGACGCGTCACTTTTCTATCCGGAAGGGGGCGGACAGCATGGAGACGCCGGATTTTTGGGGCCACATAGGGTTCTTGATACGAGGAAGGATAAGGACGGGGGTTCAGTTCTGGTGCTGGAAAAAGGGGCTGCAATAAATCCCGGTGAAACGCTTCGCGAGGAGATCGACTGGAAGCGGCGTTATGTCCACATGGTCTACCACACCGCGCAGCACCTCGTCTCCGGCCTCTTGTATACGCATTTTGGAATAGGTACAACCTCTGTTCATCTCGGAGACGACTACATCACAATCGAGACGGATCGACCCGACGTGACAAGCGCAGTTGTAAGGGAAACCGAACGTTTGGCGAATACGGCAATCCGTGAGAATCACAATGTACTTTACCACGAGATGAGTCATGAGGAGGCTGAAAGGCTTGGTCTGCGTCGCTCTATCAAGGTTGATGGAGATGTCCGTATTGTCGAGATCGAAGGACTGGACAGAATTGCCTGCGGGGGCTTGCATGTGAAGTCTACTTCGGAGATAGGTCTTCTTCTCTATGAGAAAACAGAGGTTCTCCGCGGACATGCAAGGCTGTATTTCCGCGCGGGGGAGGAGGCTGTGTCTTTTGCAAGGCGCGGTTTGGACATGTTTGAAGCTGTAAAGAGAACTCTGCAGACATCTGATGAAGAGACTCTTCGGAAAATCGAGTCTCTGAAAGAGACCGCGACAAAAGAGAAAAAGAGGGCTCTTGGGCTCTCTGAAAGAGTCGCACTTCTTTCTGTCCGTGAAAAAATAAAGAACGGTTCGGCTGTTTTCAGCACCGATCTTCCCGCAGCGTCGTTCACAAAAATTCCGGAAATGTATACGGACCTGGGACTTCTTGTCTATGACGGAGAGTCTTGGCTTATTGCTCTGAAAGGATTGTTCGGGAAAATCGACTTTGATACAGTGAAGGACGAGCTCTTTTCCTGTGCCGGAGCCAAGGGAGGCGGGCGAAACGGCTTCTATCGAGGTTCCTATTCGGATAGGATGGGGATGGAACGCTTCGCCCGCGCCTTCAGCGGAATGTTGGAGAGAATCTCTGACGCGTCACCTGATGTTGGACGCTAGTTGCCCTATCTCGGCGGATGTCAGTCCCAGGCTTCTTAGGTACTGTCTGGCCTGAATCTCCAGGTTTGAGTTGTATATGTCGTCAACCTCGAACATTTCGCTCAGGATCTTGACGATTGTATTTTTCGAGATTGTCCTGTATCTCTCCGAGTTCTTCTTTATGCCGTAGTAGTTCCGGTAGCTCTCCATGAAGCCGTCCACAACCTCGTCGGCGCTCGCACCCTGGAGACTTTGAAGAATAGCGCACATGTATGCGGTGCGAGTGAGTCCGTCGTCACAATGGATGAGATATATGCCTTTGTTATTGATCATGAACTTGAACGCCGAGGCAAGGGCTTCCCTGTAATTGGGAGACAGCGGATCCGCCCCCATCGGGAAATAGCCGATGGTCTGCTTGCTGTAATACGTGTCGTAGAATCCTGGAACCTTTTCAGCCGAGCTTTGGGTGTCCGCCAGGTTGAGTATGACTGTAACTCCTGCTTTCCGGGCTGCCTCGTCGGCGTATGTGTTACGGTTGCTATCGTCTTTGATCGGTGTTGACGACCTGTAGACCTTGTCAATTCTTTTTCCGTCGACCTTTCTGAAATTGGCGAATTCCTCGTCGGTGAGATTTTCAAAATCGTCCCTGTTGTCAGTGTACTTCATGTTCGCGATGAGATATTGCTGCATGTAGCCGAACTTTTCTTCCATCGTGAAATTGAAGGTTATCGGGAACTTGATGTCCGGATTCGGGATCCAGTAGTAGGTGCTGTCTCCCTGTATGACAATCGACCCGATTCCGTAGGTGGTTGTGAAGTCTCCCATGTTGATAGCGAGGGCTATATTATCAGTGGGCTTGCCGTTTCCGTCCTGGTACGCAATGATGGCGGGTTCACGTGCCTGCACGTATGAATACCACGGGACGACAGGCAGGTTCAGTTCATGACCGAGGAACTTTACATTTGCTATGTCTCCCCACCGGAACCCGGCTTTTATGAATTCCTCGGATGAAACATCCAGGTATAGGTTTCCATATATAGTCGAAAAGACTTCCGGCTCCAGGGAATTCACGTGGGCGGTGTATGTTATTGAAGAGAGAATCTGCTTCGCCGTCTTGGTTGACTCGCAGGACGCGAGCGAGAGCGCCGCGAGGGAGAGTATGGCTGCGGCGAATAGCGCGCCCGCTCTGCGGCGGATTGTTAACTTGCGCATGTTTCCTCCGGATATTCCTTGGGCTGGGAATAGCTTCAAATCCAACGGGAGCGAAGCCGACACCATCGGCACCACTCCCGGCTTTGTCGATTATTCATAGTGTTTTCAAGGTATGCGGAATCGGTTCTCATCATGTTCTTCCGCACCTGCATCCTTGATTTTTCTTTGGCAGTTACCGGACAGGGGTGTATGTCACACCATCTCCGTAGATTGTTGTCCAGTCGTTTTTCATCGAAACGGGAATCCAGCCGTTTTCAGAACTCTTTTTATACATCGCGTCGGCCTTGCCAAGGTTCCCGTTCTCGCGCTCCAGGTCGTCGCAACAAAGCATGAACGCCAGCGCCTCGTACTTGTTGCCGGTTATCGTATAGTTCAGCATGCTCTCGTCGCCGCCGCTGTTGCCGAAGGCGAGGACAGGCTGCTTTCCGATCTCCCGGTATATTGCGGACACCTTGTTCATGTTGAGATTCTTTACAACGAATTCCCCGCCGGTGACAAGCTTGTCATCCCGAGAGAACTGGTAATCATAGCCGTCCTTTCCTCCCTGTCCCTTGCCGACAAGAGTCTCGTCGGAGCCGATGATGCGCTCCGAAGGAACGGCGAACGGAACATCTCCGCTGAATATACCGCGCATGATGAGGCGGTCTGTTCCGCTAACAATGTATATCGTGAAGCCGTTAGCCTCGAGGTATTCCAGCACCTGGAGCATCGGCTTGTAATATCCATCCCCGCGTTTCATACCGGTATATGACGGCATGGACGTTTCCTTGAATGTCCCTATATATGCATAGATTTCTTCGGGAGTCATTCCCCGGAACATTGACGCTACGGCCTGGCCATGATCCAGCGGGAGGTTGGGGTACTTTGTGCCGTTCTCAGTGAGGTCGATTATCTGAGCCGCAACCGCGCGTTCCTGGGCGGAGGCTTTGTTCCTGTACTCCTCGTCTTCAGTTACCCTGTACATAAGCAGCATGTGGTCGAAGTAGTACGGATCGGTTT
>CAMKPI010000129.1 GCA_946414625.1 uncultured Spirochaetaceae bacterium
TGAACATTCAGGTTCATATTCCACAGAGGAAGGTCGACATCAAAACCGAACACATAGCCCAGTGAGTTGTTGTGGACAAACGCGCTCTTGCCGTTCTCGTCCTCGGTGAGGTTGAACGCAAGCTCACTCCTGAGGTTGAACCTGCCCACCGTCGTAGCGGCCTCCATGCCGAATGTCTGCTTGTGGTCGAATGCAAGGAAATCAGGCTTTTCCCAGAAACGCTTCTCCCACGCCGCAAACTTCACAGCATTGAACGAAGGATCCTTGTACCAACCGTTGTAGTACGATACACCCATGTCAAACCGTCCGAGCGTGAACGTTCCGCGCGCACCGTACTGACCGTATTTCAAACGGTACGTGTTCGGGTACAGTATTTTTGTCGCCGCGTCGGAATTCAGGTCGGCAATTATCTCCTGGATGCGCTGGCTATATGGAGACAGAACGCCGCCTGCAACGGAAGACAGAAGGGTGTCCGTCAGATGACTCACCGAATACGGTGTATACATCCCGCTGGCGTTATATCTGTTTTTCACGAGGAACGGGGCGTAAACCGCTTCCAAAACGAGGTTTGACTCTGTGGGCACGGAATACAAGGCACGGATCATCGGAATCGAGATGCGTCGCTCGATATAATCAGGAACAAGGAAATTCACATAATTGTCCGCATTAAAGTTATCAAGAACGTGGATCTTGTCTCCCTTTCCCCAGACGATCCGCATCTTTCCCGCTTCGACTGTGAGATTGCCGAGATACGCGGAGATCACCAGCTCGTCGATGAGGTCGATTTTGCTGTTCTCCCACTTGTCCTGGTTTACATCGAAAACGAGTTTCGCAGATGCCTTGTCAGCGTCATAATCAAATGACACCTTCGCCTTTGGGAGAGCCTTTACAGGGTTGTCATCGTCGTTGAGATAATAGCGGAAATCCGCGTCAACAACGGCGCCAATTTTCACCTCAGGCTCGGACGAAGAACCGAAATCTCCGAAACCGGAATCGAAGCCCGAACCGAAATCATCAAAATCCCCGAATCCGGACTCATCTGCTGCATCGAATGATCCGCCCTCTGCGACGGCAGTGTCAAAACTGTCCCAGTCGTCGGCAAAAGCGAATGATGCCGCTGCCAACAGTACAAACAATAAAACAAAGGTTTTTTTAAGCATTTTGTTTCTCCAATTTTCTCTGCCAGCGGGATTATATCACATTGCGCGGTTCGTGTCTTTATACATTCTTCACACTGTCGAAGCAGAGCCCCCTTACCGATTCTCTTCTCCTTCCGGAGCGACGGATCTCGTTCCTCTACCTCAAGGAATCGGACATTCCTCATCTGTATCTATCTCGAGTCTTGTATCCGAATAAAGCCAGAACCTGCCGCTCGGCTGTTGTCATGAGCGTAAAACTGTGTTTTTCTTTTTAAGATTTTATTACTATAATTGAAGGCAAGACGAACCTGATAAAACACTTCGGGAAGCGGGACACCGATAAAAAGACTCCCGGGCGGACGAGGCAAGAGGTTTTGTGAACCTGGCAGCACGCCTCGCCAAATCAGAAAAAGGAGCGCGGCATGACACGTTGCATGGATTCAAAGCAGCTGCACAACAGAATGGTGAGGATAATAGGGCAGCTTCAGGCGATCGACAGGATGATAGATGAAGATGTGCCGTGCGAGGATGTACTGACACAGATTAGCGCATCAAAGGCGGCCCTGAACAAGGTGGGGCAGATCATCCTGGAGGGGCATATCACCCATTGTGTGCGAGACGCCATCAAAGCGGGCAACGACGACGAGTTGGAGAATTTCGCAAAAGCCATAGAGCGTTTTGCAGGAATGCAGTAAAGAAACAGACGACAAAAGAGCTCCGGCAAAAAGCCAAAGCAAAAAACACAGGCCTCTCCTGCCATTCAAAGTACGGCAGGAGAGGCAAACTTACTCAAAATCTAATAGTCCCGCCTCTTTTCCCAAGGCGGATTATTATGCAACTTTACAACCTGGCAGCACTGCGTCCGCGTGATTTCTGATGCTTACAACCCAGCAGCACGCCCGGCTCTCGATTCCTGAGGCGCCCCAATTTCAGCACTTTACCGCCACTGCCTCAATCTCGACAGGGGCACCTTTCGGCAAGGCTGAAACCTCAAAACAGGATCGGGCGGGATAAGAGCCCTTGAAGAAAGAAGCATAGACCTCATTTACCGCGGCGAAATCCGCCAGATCTTTCAGGTAGATTGTCGTTTTGAGGATCTTGTCCAGTGAAGAGCCCGCCTCCTCCAGGACCCCGGCGAGGTTTTTCATGCTCTGAGCGGCAAGGGTTCTGATGTCTCCAGCTGGGAATGCACCGGTGGCGGGATCTATCGGCAGTTGACCCGAGACAAAAATAAAGCCGTTCGCCTCAACGGCCTGAGAATACGGTCCCACCGCCGCGGGAGCGTTCTTTGATGAAATTACATTGGTATCCATATATTCCTCCTGATACTGATTCATATTCCATTGCCACCACCCCCATCTCGATGACGGATAAGCAGCGATATAGCCGAGTGGCGGCGCAGGGTGTGCTGCGATGTAGCCAGATAAGCAGCGATATAGCCGAGTGGGCGGCGATACAGCCGGATGGGCGGCAATGCAACCGAGTGGCGGCGCAGGGTGCGCGGCGATACAGCCCGGTGCGCAGCGATATAGCCGGATAGGCGGCAATGTAGCCGAGTGGCGGCAATGAAACGCCGGAAAACGAGTCAGCCGAGTCAGTCGAGACAGCTGAGAACCTCAGACAGCAACTGCTTCTTCCGGCTCACAATTTTCGGCATATCATAGACCCCATCCGCCAGTTTCTTGAAAGGCAGTTTCTTGTTGAAACGGGATTCGGAGACAAGGAGAATGCTGCTCTCGGTGAGCACGTCGGTGACCATGAGCATGGTCCAGTCAATGTGGTTCACGGTCTTGATCCTGTTCAGCGCAGAGATGAACCTTTCGGAATAAGACTCATAGCCCGCAAGAGTGCTTGTCTCGCACTGACCTATTCCGATTTTGAAGCCGCGTTCCGTATAATTTTTAAAATCGCTGTTAATCGCGGCGTCCTCATCCACGTTAACAAGGCTCTCGGAACACGAGAAGAGCTTCTCTCCGTATCCGTTGATATCAAAAATCCCGCATAGAGCCGCCAGGGCGCCTGCCGAGCTCCTGTCAACATCTGTCGTGGTTGGACTGCGAAGAATAAGCGTATCCGAAAGAATACCGGTCAAAAGAACCTTGGCAGTCTTCCTGTCAGGAATCACTGAGCAGCGAATGAACTGCCTGTAAACGATGGTGCACGTGCTGCCGACAGGCTCGGCGTCTATGAAAATCGGCAGCTCTGTCTTCAGCGCATCCAGTCTATGGTGGTCAAGGATCTCCCGCACAGTTGCCGTCTCGATTCCGCGAATCGACTGATCCATCTCATTATGGTCGACAAGTATCACGTTGTACGACGGCTTGTTAAGAAAACATCGTCCGGTGACAAAACCTATCCACCTGCCATCCTCCATCACCGATAGGCCGCGCTTCTTGTCCTTGATTATCATATCCTTTGCAGCGTCAAAGAGAGTGTCGGACGGAATCGCGGAATCCTGCACTCCCATCAGGTCACGCACGCAAACAGCAAGCCTCATGCGCCGGAGGGTCTCGGAAGTACCCAGTGTGGTGACATAGAACGTCCCTTTGTAGCCTGTGAGATCAACATCCGGTATGCTATCCTGCATTGTGATTATTATACAAGGCACCTGACTCTCTACAGCCACACGCACATGCTCTGGACGGTACCCCAGCGCAATCACTGAATTCGGGTTGGACTCGACAATTGCGCTAAAATGACTAACGTCTCCCGCACCGGCAAGCATCACCGCTCCGTGAATGTTGCTTCCGCGCTTCACAAGCTTTCCGGGAAGTATCTTCTCTATGTTTTCCACGGATATGTCGTATGCCGGAACTTTGTCTGAATTGTCCTTCAAAAACCAGACCATGATGTCGTCAACATTCAGGAGCCCAATATACTCGCCGTTTCTGAACACCGGACGTGCTGACGGATTCTCAAATCCGAATTTCTTTAAAAGGTAATATACGGGCTCCTCGGAGTCGATGAAATAGTTGTCGCTATTCATCACATCCCGGACTTTCGGATACACGTCCTTCATGTACGGGACGTCCTCCTCGATTTCCGTAAGTCCCACTGCCTCGAGCTGAGATTTTATCGAACTGCTTACATGCCCGCAACGAACTCCAATATACTTGTTGTCCGGATCAACCCGATTCTTCAGGACGGCATACGAATATGCCGCGCATATGCTGTCCAGATCGGGGTTTCTATGTCCTGTGATGTAAACCTTCTCCATTATGTCATCCTCCGGCGCGGCAACGCCCGGCATGATGCGGGTCGACCTGAAATGACCGTGTCCAACCATTAGAGGCGCTGAGAAATAACACTAAACCGATCTTCAGTACGCCGCCCGCTGAATA
>CAMKPI010000130.1 GCA_946414625.1 uncultured Spirochaetaceae bacterium
CCTCTGGCACCGCAACCTGTGGGCTCGTCTCATGGTGTTTGCGTCGAAGGCTGCAATCCGGACGCAGGGAGCCTCTGGCACCGCTACCTGTGGGCCCACCTCATGCGCGGCTTTGTGTTGAAATGCGGCATACGTTGTACTCGAAGTGATTTATTTATACAATATTGCGTTTTTTATATGTCGATTTTTAACAGAAGCCGGCTTTATGATGACTATTTTTTTGAAAACGTATAAATTGTTAGGGAAATAATATTTTCAAGAATGAATCGCTCGCGGCTTCGAAGCGGATAATATACGCTTCACGCAGCTGTTCGCGGAGTTCTTGTTTGTTTTAACCATCAACATGGAACAGGATGAACTATAGGAGATAGAATGAAAGCAAAACTTAAAGACAGAATCTATGGCGCGATTGTACGCAAGGTAATGATAAAGAACACAAACCCTCTTCTTGCCGAGATTGAAAAGGCGAGCGTGAATGTGAGGTCGTCTCAGGACGCCACGCTGCGCCGCATTCTGGAAGAAGCGAAAGATACTCAATACGGGAGAGATCATGATTTTGCGGGAATCCTTGCCGCAAAAGATGCGGATGAGCTCTACAATAAATACAGAAATGCAATAGGGGTAACAAGTTACGCGGACTTTGAGCCTTATGTCGAGAAGAGCATGAAGGGCGAGGAGAACCAGCTTGTACCGGGCCGCCCCGAGATATACCTTGCCACGAGTGGAACAACGGGGCGCCCCAAGTACCTCCCGATGACCACCTCGTACCTCGATTATATCAACCAGATCCAGAGCGTGCTTCTAGCCTCGTTCGCTCGCCAGAAACCTGATGTGTATGCGGGAAAAATCCTTGCAATGACCGGAAAGGCTGTCGAGAACCACGCGCCGGACGGTACAATCATCGCGTCCACAAGCGGAGCTACAAAGCGCCGCACCAGCAAGAACGCGCTGAAGCTGATGGCGTTTCCTGATATTATCATGAGCATCGAGGACTACAACGCCAGGTATTACGCGGCAATGCGGTTCGCAATAGAGCGTGATGTGAGGCTGATAATCAACTGCAATCCCACAACCAATCTGGAGCTTCTCCGCAACGCCGAGAAGTATTATGACGACTATTGCGACGACATCGAGAAAGGCACTTTGTCGGACAAGGTGGAGATAAAGCCTGAGATCCGCAGCGAGCTCCTCTCTCAGTTGTCTCCGAATCCGAAACGTGCCGCAGAGCTGAGGTTCTTGAAACGGAAATGCAGCGGAAAGAATCCCCTTCCGAAGGATTTCTGGCCGAACCTCCGCGCTGTGACCAGCTGGAAATGCGGTAATACCGCTTTTTACAACGACAAGATGCGTGCGATATTTCCTGCCAGTTCCATTCATCAGGAATTTGGCTACTTCGCGTCCGAGTGCCGGTTCGGTGTGCCGCTGGATGCGACAGACGATTCCACTGTGATTTGGCCCCACAAGGTGTTTATAGAGTTCATTCCCGAATCGGAGTTGGGGAAGGAAAACCCCAGGATTCTCAGGATGCACGAGGTGGAGAAGGGCGGTCGCTACGCTCCGATTATAACCACCCCGTCCGGACTTTACCGCTATAACATGAACGACCTTGTGGAGGTGTCCGCTAAATACCACGAGGCGCCACGACTCTCGATGATACAGAAGATCAACGGCATCGTGTCTCTCACAGGGGAGAAGCTCTCCGAGAAGCAGTTCATCTCCGCCGTGGAGGAGGCCTCGGTCAAGTTCGGAAAAACGCTTGAGTTCTACATGGGATGCGGAGACTTGGAGAGCAGCGCATATCATTTCTTCTTCGAGTTTGTTGAGAAGACCTCAGCCCAAGAGCTTGAGGAATTCAATTCATTTGTGGATAAGAAATTGAAGGAATACAATCTCGAGTATGAGGCAAAGCGGGACAGCCTGAGGCTCAACGCTCCGACCTCGTATCTTCTGCCTGAGCACTCTTTTGGAGCGTTCAAGGAAGCGCTTGTCAAAGCGGGCAGAAGCGACGGCCAGTTTAAAATCACCAACCTTGTTCAGAACGACCAGCAGTTCGGGATCCTGAAGAAAATTGCAGGGAAAGGCTGATTCGGGGAGGCCTTTGGGAAGAAGCCATGTATCTGTTAATAGGTCCTTTGATTGTGCTTGCCGCCGGGCTATGGCTCACCTTCGGGAACTACGAAGGACACAAGACGCTTCTCGGCGTGTGCATAGCCATCGCGATAATCGGTTTTATGTTTTTGTAACTTTTGTAGCCGGGTTTGTTCCAGGTCTGGTTCCGGTTGCCGCGAGGTTTTGAACTCAAGTTTTAATCACAATGCGGACGGGTGGAAGCTCGTCCGTTTTTCTAATAGACTTTGCCTATGAGAAAGACCCAGGATAGTATTTTGAAAGAAAACGAAGACTTGTCAGGCTCTCCGAGCGCAGGAAGATCCGTAGAAGTATTGAAGGAGACCGGTATGGGGGATATACATTTGACTGAATCGACTGAAAAGAGCAAAAATGCAAATACATCGCGTCCTGAATCTGCCAGTTCTTCCGACCGGCCGCTTGCGGTCGTTTTTGATTTTGACGGCACGCTGTATGACAAACACGGCTTCGTGAAATACGTGATCGGACGCAATATAATCCACTGGAAACTGCTCATTTCCGAGCGCAGAACTCGCAGATCTTTCCACGGACGGTTCTTTCCATCCCGCGAGGCGTATTACGAGGCTTTCTTTTCCACTTTGGCAAAAAACGCATTTCGCAGTGTGAAGTATGCACAGCGCTGGTACATAAAGAAATACAAGCCGAGCCTGACGCATATTCTGGAGAAACATTTCAGCCTCAGAGAAGGCTTCAACGAATTCTTCCATTACTGCAACAAGAGCGGTATCATGGTGGTTCTGTATTCTGATTATGAGATCGACGAGAGGCGAATGGCGGCAATCGGGGCTGATTCGAAGGCTTTCGATTATCTCCTTGCAGCCCCGGATTTTGGCGGTTTGAAGCCGTCGGGACAGGCGTTCAGCCTCGCGCTGAAAAAAATAGGAAGAAAGCCGTCGGAGGTGCTGTTTGTGGGCGATTCGATTGAGTGCGACGGAGGTGTGGCGCGAAACACCGGCTGCCGGTACATGGATGTACGGGAATTCATCGGCAGCGACCTATTTCTTGCGTCGCAGCATCCGGAGAATTGAATCCGTGGCGCAGCATCCGTGCAATAAGTGAAACGATAACGAAGATAGATTTATCTGGGCGACAGATAAATACAAGAAGTAAACACAAGATGTGCGGGGAATGTCAAGAGTCATTCCCCGCACTTATTTTATAGAAAACGTTTTATAGAAAGTGTTTCGGCTTGCTGAAAAAGTGTATGGAAAAAATAAACCGAAAAACGGTATATTTGGTTGTGTTTTAAGAAACCTCATGCTAATCCTATGAGGGTTTTCTGCTAAGGAAACAGCAATATTTATAGGAGGAATCCGATGGATACATCAATTCTTTTGGCTTTACAGAATTTCAGAGAGGGAGCAGGCGGAATTTTTGCGGAATTTATGCAAAAAATGACGTTCTACGGAGAGAGAAGCACGATAATTGCGATTATGGCGATTATTTATTGGTGTGTGAATAAAGATTTGGGGAATTACCTTCTTTTAGGTTTTTCCGGAAACAGGCTTTTAAACGGCTTTTTAAAAATAACATTCTGCATTTACAGGCCTTGGATACGGGATCCGAGAATTGTTCCATACGGTAATGCGATCAAAACAGCGGGCGGCTACTCTTTCCCTAGCGGGCACACTATGAACGCCTCAACGCTTTTCGGCGGGCTGTCTTTACGAAAAGAGGTCTCAAAGAGCGGACGGGTGATGTTCGTTATCGCTGTGCTTTTGGTCGGTTTGAGCCGTTTGTTTTTGGGTGTTCATACTCCTCAGGATGTTTTGGTAGGGTTTTGTCTCGGGCTCTGCATGATGTTCCTTACTTTAAAACTTACCGAATATATCAGCAGGAATCCCGGAAAAGACACCATTGTTTTTTGCGCGGGCTTCGCTATTTCAGTGCTTATCGTGGTATACAGTTTGCTGAAGAAATATCCCGAGGATTATGACGCGCAAGGAAAACTGATTGTGGACGGAGCGAAAATGGCCATGGATAGTTTGAAAGGCGTAGGATATGCGATGGGAATTATTACAGGATGGTATCTTGAAAGGCGTTTGGTGAAGTTTAATACTGAAATTTCTTTGGGAAAAAGAATCAGCAGGGGTATTTTCGGACTTATCAGTTACTATGCGGTATGTTTGATTATCGCTCCTGTGTTCAAGGGCCTGTTCCCTTCCGTTGTCGGAGAAGTTTTGTCCTGTTTCTTACAGCTTTTTTATGTGACTTTTATTTTTCCTCTTTTTATGAAGGTGTTTGAAAACTAACTTAATGTATTGATTCGGGCAGATTATTACTTAAGGCGCGGTGCCTGGCTGGTTGCGTCGTAATGAT
>CAMKPI010000131.1 GCA_946414625.1 uncultured Spirochaetaceae bacterium
TGTACATCCACCAGTAAGCGGGCATCACCTCACGGCGGTGCTTCTTTGTATTGTCAGAAAGCAAAGCAAACGGAAGTTTGATGTCAAGTTCATAGTTGTAATTGCCTTTGGAGATGATGACAAATGACGCAAAACGGCTGTCGAACTTTATCGTCGACGAAAGAGCGGGCCAAAAACCGCGCCCGGCACGCATCTCGCCGTCCGCCGAACGGCTGTTGTGGTTGCTGCCAATGTTCGCTCCGGCAGCCATGTTGCTCTGACCCATGATAAGGCTTGATATGAGGAACGAATTGTTGTGGTGCTGCTCGTGGAACGGAAAAACAAGGTTGGATAGAACCTCGCAGCAGGAGACGGTGGAGTTATCGCCCAGCACGGAATTGATAAGGCGCGCCCCGTATTTCAGCGACGAGCCCTCGCACATCACAAAGCGCACTGCCTTGCAGCCGTAGAAGATCCTGCACCCAGGACCGATTATGCCGTTCACAGCCTCGATCCCCTCTCCCAACTGAACACTCTCCTCCGGGATGCTCCGCACGGTAAGGTTTTTCAGCTTGTTGCAGCCTTTTGCGTATGTGGCGGGACCGAACTTCACGTCCTTGATGATGCCGCAGCCTTTAAGCACGCTTCCCTTGCCCACTTCTCCGTACCAGAGGCCCTCGCGGGAATAAGACCTGTCCGTGAGAGCCCAGAGAGCCTTGTCGAGCGCAGTGTCGTCCCTGCCGTCAGCCCAAAGCATGGCGTCCGCGGGGATAAGATCCTCGAACGGGGCGATCTTCCGGCCTTCGTTCTCGTTCATTATAGCAAGGGAGACCCTGACATCCTCGCTCTCAAATGTTTTCACCACCCCGTTGCCAAACTTGCTGTGATTGGTGGTCTGGATCTCATCTATACTGTGGAGCATGCAGTTGTCATGGATTATATAGCGGGACATGTAGCGGACATAGTGGATGCAGCAGTTGCGCCCTATGTCGCTGCTTATCACGAGGCTATGAGTGATTCCGGCAGGCATCTCAAAGTCGTGGTATTTCAGCACCACTGGCTCAAGACCTCGGATCCGAACCTTGCCGTAGAAGCTGGACGCCTTCACAAGCGATGCGTCGAACGGGTCAGAGACGAGGATGTTGTCCCAGCTGTCCGCCGAGTTAAGATTGCGAACAAGCGTTTCTATCTCAGCCGTGGTGAGGCGGCGGAAAGCGCCGTCGTCTCCAAAAACAAGGTTGCGCTTCTCGTACTCGTCCGTCTTGTCCGTTCCGGCGTTGAAGCCGAAACCCATTCTCCCGTCCCTGGTCACAGTTACTTTGTCGCTCATAGCCTACCGTCCCGGTGTGTCTTCCGGCGCGCCTTGCGGCGCGCCCACCCCGCATTCCAGCAATTTTTAGCAGATGTCCTGTTATCTTTCGCCTCGTCTCGCGTTGTATGAATCACAACACAGCCCGCACAAAAACGCAGCGCCTCTTGCCGCGGCGCGAACTCTTGTTCAGCGAAAGAATCCGCCAGCGCGATCCACCCCGCATTCCAGCGATTTTTGGCAGATGTCCTATTATCTTTCGCCGCGTCTCGCGTTGTATGCATCACAACACAGCCCGCACAAAAGCGCAACGACTCTTGCCGCGGCGTGGTCTCTTCTTCAGCGAAAGAATCCGCCGGCGCGATCCTTCAGCGCGATCCGCCACCGTAAAGATATGTCTTAGAAATCACCGCAGCTGCCGCAGTGCGATCTCATTTCTTCTTTTTCCTGTCCTTGTCGCGCTGCTTGCGCTCCTCGGATGCCCTTATAAAATCTGCGAAAGTGCCGCCGGTGTAGGATTCGCGGTAAGGTTTCGATGCGTCCATCGCCGCTGCCGCAAGTCCGCCCATCCTTGCTTTTCCGCCCGCGTGACCGGAAGGGCCCATGCTCTTTCGCTCTCCGCGACTGCCGCGCGGGTCATCCGGATTCCGACGTGCCCGGTCCCCTTCTCCGTGTTCAAAGCTTCGCTCCCCCATTCTCCGACGGCGCTCCTCGGGACTGACATAATGGCTCTCCTTCACAACAACGCGAGCCGTCATTGTCTTGTCCCCGATTGTCTTTTTCAGCAGTTTCTCCTCGTAGCCACACGAGAATCGCTGGCAGACATAATGAGTCTCCCCATCGGGATCGATGACCCGAACCATCGGCCAGCCGCAGGAGGGACAAGTCCTTTCCGGATCCCCCATAAGAGACGGGTCGTACTTTTCCCGGTTGGAGATCACCTCCTTCACAAGATCCGCGGCGTTCTTCTTTATGTCCGCAATGAAGAGAGCCGGATCCTCCGACCCTGAGGAAATACGTGAAAGGCGCTCCTCCCATGAGCCGGTCAGCTCCGCGCTTTTCAGCTGCGCCGGAACAAGGCGAACAAGCTCACGCCCCTTTGCCGTTGGATAAAGATACTTGTCGCGCCGCTCTATGCAGTTGTTCTGGATTAACTTCTCTATGATGTCCGCGCGAGTGGCAGGAGTGCCAAGTCCGTTTGCCAGATGCTTTTTCAGCTCGGCGTCCTCGACAAGCCGTCCTGCGTGTTCCATCGCATACAGGAGATCCGCCTCGGTGTATCTTTCGGGGGGCGTTGTGTTATTCTTCTTCAACGCAAGAGACTCTATCTTAAGAGGCATACCTTCAGACAGCGCCGAGAGCCCAGTCTCCCTGTCTTCCTCCGTTTCCGTGGACACCGCGCTCCGGCGCCCCACGTCCCGGGCCACATCCCTCCAGCCGTCCTCGACAGGAACGGTGAGCCTTGCAATAAAACGCTCATCTTTCACGTTCGCTTCGAGCGTTGTTGTCTTGTAGCTGTAATCCTGAGATAGCGTCTCCAGGAACCTTGTCGTCACAAGCTCCCAAAGAGCCTTCTCCCGCTCGGAGAGCTTCGAGAGATCAACCCGCTCCTCGGTGGGCAGAAGAGCATGGTGATCGGAGACCTCCGCGTCGTTCACAAGGCGTGAAAGATCCTGCCTGATGCCGGTTTTCAGCATTTTTTCCACACGGGCCTTGAAAGGAGTATTCAGAAGGGCTCCCAGGCGGTCCGGAATTGTCGGAACGATGTCCGCCGTGATGTATCTGCTGTCCGTGCGGGGATATGTGACAATCTTGTAGACCTCATAAAGTCTCTGCAGAGTGTCCAGCGTCTCCTTTGCGGAGAAGCCCAGAGTCTTGTTTGCGTCCCTCTGCAGCTCCGTGAGGTCGTATGCCAAAGGCGGCTTTTCCGTCTTAGGCGTTTCGGAGAGCTTCGCGACAAATCCTTCCGCTCCGGTGAGTTTTTCTTCCAAAGCCTTTGCTTTTTCCTCGCTTTCTATCTTTATAGTACCCTCGGGAGTATAATACGAAGCTTTGAAAGTACCGAAATCAGCGCGGAGCGTGTAGTAGAAACGTCCTGCAAACGCTTCAATCTCATCCTCCCGACCCGTTATCAAGGAAAGAGTCGGAGTCTGGACGCGCCCGGCGGAGAGGCGGCTGTCGAAGTGGATACTCATGGCGCGGGAAACGTTGTATCCGATGTACCAGTCTGCAAAAGAACGGCTCTCGGCGGCGTTGAAGAGATTGTCGTATTCCGACGCGTCCTTCAGAGAAGCAAATCCCGCTTTGATTGCGGCGTCTGTCTGGCTGGAGATCCAAAGTCGCTTGCACGGCTTTTTGCAGTTTGCCTGGCCCAGAATCCAACGCGCCACAAGCTCTCCCTCGCGTCCGGCGTCGGTTGCTATGATGACGCTGTCCACATCCTCGCGCTCTAGGAGACGCTTCACAGTCTCGTACTGATCCTTTGTCTTTTCGATCACCATCGTATCGAGGGTCTCAGGAAGCATCGGAAGCGTTGAGAGGCGCCATCGGCGGTACTCAGGGCCGTAATGATCCGGCGGGCAGAGTGTGACAAGGTGCCCCAGCGCCCATGTGACCACATAGTCGGGCCCTTCGAGATGATCCCCCGTCCGTCTGCAACCCAAAACGCGTCCCAGCTCTTTTGCCACGCTGGGCTTCTCTGCTAAAACCAGGCTTTTCATGTTGTTGTATCTACCTTTATCATGACGACGCGAACAGTCGACAGGCGTGGAGCCTCGGCCTACGAAGATATTCACGCGGAACAGATTCCCTCATGCCGAATGTTCACCCGCCCTACGGTGTTCGCAATTATTGTTTGTATCGCAAAGATTTACACCGACGCCAGTTTTTGTTTTCAAACGCCGGTGCATAAATTTTATGGTAGCGAAAACGAGGTCTTTGTTCAATTATCCTTGAAATGTGCCCGTGTGAAAACAGATCCCGGCG
>CAMKPI010000132.1 GCA_946414625.1 uncultured Spirochaetaceae bacterium
TAATGCTAAATAGCATATTGATTATTTCTCTCCGCAGTTTGCCTGTGCGTGGACCGGTTGAAATACGCGAGGTTTGGTGAAAAACGACAATGGATTGCAAGGATGGTGTGGTAAATTTGCCTCGATAAACTGATTCTTTGATTGAATTTGTACACAGATGCGTGGCACGGGTTTATGTTAGACTATTTACGTAATTTACTTGAATAAAATACGGGGGGGCGTTTCGCACAGCGAAACGCCCCCCCGTTTACATACATATCAAATATTGCAGCCAAGAAGCCCTACTCTGCAAGCCCGATTTTTATCGCTTTCAGGTTGAGGTCGTACATGTCTTTGTGGCGGGCGGAAATACATTTCCCCAGAGCCGCCTCCAACGCAACGCTATCAGCGTCGTCCGTCTCTTTTAGCAGCTTGCCGAAGAGGATCATGTTGGCAAGGGTGGGACTCCCCGCATCGGTTGCCATGGAAGTCGACGGCACATAGAACACTGAAACATCGGTCCGCTCGACGCGCCGCGAAATAAGAGAAGAATCAACAATTATGATTCCTCCGGGCTTCACAGCGCTCTCATACTTGTCAAGAGACGGGAGATTCATCGCAACAAGCACATCAGGGTTGGAGATTATCGGTGCGCCCACCGGAGTGTCGCTGACAATCACGGAGCAGTTTGCCGTGCCTCCGCGCATCTCAGGCCCGTAGGAGGGCAACCAGCTGACGAACTTGTTCTCAATCAGTGCCTTGTATGCAAGGACTTTGCCGGAAAACAGAAGCCCCTGACCGCCAAAACCTGCAAAAAGATATTCTCTTGTCATACGGTTCCCTCCTTGAACGAGTCGGGCAGAATCCCTGCAGTTCTATCTCTATATACACCGAGCGGGTAATACGGGATCATGGCAGTGTCTATCCATTTCAGAGCTTCCGAAGGTGTCTTGCCCCAGTTTGTCGGACAGGCGGAGAGTACTTCCACCAAAGAAAAGCCCCTGCCATCGATTTGATTCTGAAAAGCCTTTTTGATTGCCTTGTATGCTGTTTTCACATTCTTTACATTGTTCACAGCAACACGCTCAAGATATTCAGGGCCCTCTAGCTCTCCGAGCATTTCGCAGATTTTCACAGGATAGCCGCAAAGGGACGGATCCCTTCCGTATGGAGATGTCTGCGTCACCTGTCCTACAAGCGATGTGGGAGCCATCTGACCGCCTGTCATGCCGTAAATAGCGTTGTTAATGAAAAACACGGTGATGTTTTCGTTCCGCGCGGCAGCATGAACTGTTTCGGCAGTCCCTATCGAAGCGAGGTCTCCGTCTCCCTGGTAAGTGAACACAATGTTGTCCGGATTAGCCCTCTTCAGTCCTGTGGCAACTGCCGGAGCCCTTCCGTGGGCGGCTTCTGTCATGTCACATGAGAAATAGTCGTATGCCATCACGGCGCATCCTACTGGCGCGACTCCAACGGTTTTTCCCTCAATACCTAACTCGTCGATAACCTCTGCCACAAGGCGATGGACTATCCCGTGGGTGCAGCCCGGGCAGTAATGGAACGGCGCGTCTGTCAACGCATGCGGTTTTTTGAATACTGTCATCACTTATCCTCCTTGTTGCAAGAGCTGAATGAGACGCTTGTGCCTGGAGCGGTGGCTGAATGTGCCTCCATTATGGCTCTATGGATCTGATCTGGAAGAGGTATCATGCCGCCAGCACGATTGCAGAGGTAAACCGGACGTCTACACTCGGTTGAGAGCTTTACATCTTCGATGAGCTGTCCCATGGAGAGCTCCACACTGATGAACGCACGAGCCTTTTCCGTGGCTTTCAAAAGCGTGTCCGACGGGAATGGCCAGAGCGTGATGGGGCGGATGAGTCCAGCCTTGACACCTTCCTTTCTTGCGGCGTCAACTGCGTTCTTGCTCACTCGCGCGGCGATTCCGAACGCCACGAGAACAATTTCCGCGTCTTCCATCCTGTATTCTTCCGCCATTTTCTCGGTGCGGATTATCTCGTCATATTTTCTGTATCTTTCGAAATTCTTCTCTTCCAAAACCTCAGGAGAAAGATAAAGTGAGTTCGTAATATTATGAGGTCTCGCCCCGCGCGTTCCGGTAAGTGCCCACGGCTTTTCCGGCTGCGGAGATATCTCGAAATCAAAGGAGACAGGCTCCATCATCTGCCCTGTTGTGCCGTCGGCAAGAATCATCACGGGTGCGCGCCACTTGTCGGCAAGGTCAAAGGCCTTTATGGTGAGACTCGCCATTTCCTGCACCGAGGAAGGAGCCAGGACAATAAGGTGATAATCACCATGGCCGCCGCCGCGCGTTGCCTGGAAATAGTCGCTCTGAGAGGGCTGTATTCCCCCGAGCCCAGGGCCTCCGCGCTGTGCATTCACAATCACTGCCGGGAGATCGGCTCCTGCGAGATAGGAGATTCCTTCACTTTTTAGAGAGATTCCAGGGCTTGAAGAACTTGTCATCACGCGCACTCCGGCACTGGACGCGCCGTATACCATGTTGATTGCGGCAACTTCACTTTCCGCCTGAAGGAATGTGCCGCCTATCTTGGGCATTCTTTTGGCCATATACGCGGCAATCTCTGTCTGCGGTGTTATCGGATATCCGAAATAGTGCCTGCAACCGGCAAGGATTGCTGCTTCCGCAATTGCCTCGTTTCCTTTCATCAATACTTTTTCTGCCATACGAGTCTCCTATCTCTCAACCGTGATGACGCAATCGGGACACATCGTGGCGCAGAAAGCGCATGAAATGCACTTCTCCTGGTCAATGCATTCAGCGGGATGGTGTCCTTTCTTGTTAATCCTTGTCATAGAGATCTGCAAGATGTGCTTAGGGCATGCATCCACGCAGAGGGAGCATCCCTTGCACAGGTCTTCCTGAAATACAACCATAGCAATTTCTCCTTATGAAATACCGGAAGGGACGATGAGGCAAAACGCGATGCGTCCCGTTCGACTTATGTTAAACAGGGCGAGCCTGAAGTCTCAGAGGAAAGATGTTTTCGATCCGCTCCTGCAAAGTCGACCTGTATTTATTATAAACATTTTCATCAATAGTTGTTAATACTACGGGCAGTTCTGCAATTCCTGACACTTCCCGAGCGTAGTCCAGAGATGAAATAATAGTCTCGGCTGTGGTATCGGATCCCAGGTTTGAATTGTTCACAATCCCGGTGAACGGAAGCCTTGCCGCCTCCTCTATCTCCCGAAGAATCTCGACTGTCGACTCGGCATCCCGCGAAAGCGGGCGGTAACAGTTTATCACAAGGAGCATGTCATACATGCCCTCCTCCAGAATCTTGCCCGAGAGCCGCCCCAGCGCAAGCGCTCCCCTATCGTCTCCGCCAACGTCCACGACAAAGCCTCTGTTTCGTTCCTCAATTATGCGATACATTTCCGACGGCAGGGCGGGCGCATCCAGGTTTGTGTTTGCATAACGCGAGACGATGAGATCTATTCCCGCGGCCTCGAGCTCCGCCTTGCTGTCGAGGGTTCTGAAATACGGGTTCACTATATCAAGATCTGCCACTGCCAAGGGAAGAGACGCGTCCCTCCGCCTCATGTCAAGGGCGAGGTTCACGGCGATGTTGGTTTTACCACTACCGTAATGCCCTGACAGCAGCGTTATTCGCTTATATTCCATATTCCTTCCAAATCCGGCGTTCATGGTTTGTACGCGGAGCCATACACATATAGCGGATTCTCCACTCGCAAATGGAGCGTCGCGGAGAGGATTCCCCGTCATGCCATGAACAACACAGTCCGCTATCTCGCGACGAATGGCGCTCATGTGATGTAATCCGCATCACAGTTCTCCGCGCTTTATCTTCCCGCTTATCGTCTTTGGCAGGCTTTCACGGAACACTACAATCCTCGGATACTTATACGGAGCGGTACGACTCTTGACATAATCCTGGATCTCCTTGACAAGAGCATCCGTGCCTTCTTTTCCTTTTACAAGAACTATCGACGCCTTCACCACCTGTCCGCGAACGGGATCCGGAGCAGCTGAAACACCGCATTCCAAAACATATGGCAACTCCATTATAGTACTCTCAATCTCGAAAGGCCCGATTCTGTAGCCGGAAGACTTGATAACGTCGTCCGCCCGTCCCACGTACCAGAAATACCCGTCCTCATCCTGCCATGCGAGATCCCGCGTGTGATACCATCCGTCGTGCCATACATCTGCTGTGGCAGCGGGATCGTCCAGGTAGCCCTTGAAGAGTCCTGGCGGAACGCTCCCGTCAGTCCGGAT
>CAMKPI010000133.1 GCA_946414625.1 uncultured Spirochaetaceae bacterium
AATACCCTGAGGAGCCACGATGCCCAGCGGAGTCGAAATGGCAGGCTGAGGCGTGTTCCCACCAGAACCAAAATGCCCGGCAGAGCCACAATCCCGCTGGACTGCAATCCCGGCAGAGCCGCAATGGCAGGCAGAGCCACAATCCCGCCAGAGCCAAAATGCCCGTCGGAGGCGCAACCCCGCCAAAACCGCAATACCCTGAGGAGCCACGATGCCCAGCGCAGCTACAATGCCCGACAGAGGCGCGATTCCGCCAGAGCCAAAATGCCCGACGGAGGTGCAACCCTCGGCGGAGCCAAAACAACCATCATAGATGCTGAGTCAAAAGCGTTTGAGCCGCGCCATTCAAAAAGACCTAACTCTACAAAAAACTTGCACCACTCATGAGGACTGTAGAAAAACAAAGACCGGACGCCCACGGCTTACCGTTTGCAATCTTGCTCCACGCATGAGGACTATAGAAAAGCAAAAACCCTGCCTCCCGGCAGGGTTTACCTTGCACCGCACATGGCTTCGTGGTACTGAAGCCATCATCCGTGCGTAAAACGTTTCTTTCTTGTACAAGCCTTGATTACATCAAATCCCTGGGCTTGCGTGCGGTATTGCCGCTCTTTGTGCAGTATGCAAGATGATGAAGACGACCATTCTCGAAAACAGATTTCGTCTTGATCTGACCTCCCCATCTGCTGGTAAGCACCTTCTCTCCCTCACGCCGGGCGTTCTTTGATACAGCCATTTTTCTCTCCCCGGGAACATCTCTCGACCTTCCCAAAACAAACCGGGCAACAAAAAGCCCGATCCGTACAAACAAATACGAAATATGAATCCGTCCGACAAATCAGACGTGACGATTATAGCAACAAGAAATGATTATTGCAATACCCAAGGCTTTTGAAATGCCCCGCGTGTTTCATGTATGATATGTCCATGAGAAGCGACAAGCCGTCAAAAACCGTCCGCGCCGTCAGAAAGATATACCTCGCCCCCGTGAGGCTCTACAAGAAGTTCGTCTCCCCCGCTGTGAACCCGGACTGCATATACGACCCATCCTGCTCGCTGTATTTCATGCAGGCGGTGGAGCGGTTCGGCATTATCCGGGGCACTTTCACGGGCATTCTCAGAATTGTACGCTGCAACAGGCTTTTTCTTGGCGGGCCCGACCCTGTGCCCGAGGACTTTGATTTGAAGCAAATCTTCTCTCGCTTCACGGTGTTCAGAAGACACCGGAAAAGACACTAGGCACCGACATCGGGCAAATTCAAGCGCGGGTCGAATCCCGAGCGAATTGCAGAGGCGGAACGTGAAAAGCCCCGCAGAAATGCGGTATCAAGTCGAATCTCCGCCGCGCCCATCCGCAAAAACTCTGATGGCGCCGCAAGTCCGGCAATCGGGCATTGGCGTCTTACTCCGACGCCGTAATAACGTCTCACTCCGTAATAACAACGGTGAAAAGACGAAAACTCACGATCCTAACCGAACAACCGCGACACCGGCAACCGACGCCCACGCCTCACGGCAAAAAAGACCGGCGAATACTTACGCCCGATCAACCGCGAGGGCGAAGCGAATCTCAAAAAAGCCTCTTCGCCAAAACAACCGATGGCGCCGCGACACCGGCAATCAACGCTCACGCCTCTCGGCGAAAAAGACCGGCGAATACTTACACCCGGTCAACCGCGAGGGCGAATTTGATCATTGCGCCTCACGCCCCCTACCAATAACAGAAGAGAGCATATACGCCTTACCGCTTCAGCGTTATATGCTGATTTCCCGCACGTAAGAGCTCAACACACGCAATGCGTTCTTGTTGTGACCGCCCTCGGGAATTATTATATCCGCATATTCCTTTGTAGGTTCTATGAATTCGTTATGTCCGGGCCGCACCACCTCAGTATACTGCTTTATGACACTTTCCACAGTGCGCCCGCGCTCCTTGATGTCCCGCTGCAGACGCCGGATGAAACGGATGTCTGCAGGAGTGTCCACATAGATTTTCAAGTCCATCAGCTCCCGTATCCGCTTCTCATACAGAATCATCAGCCCGTCGATTATTACAATCGGGGCGGGTTCCGCATGAAGCGTCCGCTCGGTTCTGCGATGGTTCACAAAGTCATAATCCGGAATGTCTATCGCCCTGCCCGACTTCAGCGTCACAAGATGTTCGTAAAGCAGGTCGCTGTCAAATGCGGATGGATTGTCAAAATTGAACGCAGTGATATTCTGGTTATTCACATAGGCCGCGCTTTTATAATAGCTGTCCTGCGATATACAGATAAAGTTGTGGCAAACTTCCTCTATCTTACGCACCACAGTGCTTTTGCCGCTGCCGGACCCGCCTGTGATTCCGATTATTTTCACATCCATCAACATCCTCCTTTCCAGACCTGTCGCGAGCAAGTCGTTTCCACTTCAGCAGCCGTTCAGTCACACAGGTCGTGCGCCGCCGCATAGACCGCCCGGGGTCGCAGCCATCGACCGCTCAACGTTCAGTCACACAGGTCGTGCGCCGCCGCATAGACCGTGCGGACCAAAGCCTCGATGTCCTTCAGATCCACGCTGGAAAACGCAAGGCGCAGCACATGTTCGCCCTGGCATATCGTACCCGTACCGTACTTATCCAAAAGAAGCTGCCTCAAATCTTCAGCCGGACAGAGAGTCCTGAAGCTCATGAAATAACCACTGTTAAAGCTATAGGGCACAAGGGTTTTGTCTTCCCTGTAATCCAGAAGAATCTTTTTCAGCATCTTATAACGCGCCTCTATCTTGGCGTTGCCTGCGGCTTTTTCAGCCTTGTAGGTGGGACTCGTCATCGCACGGAGGATGATGTTCTGAGCGGGTGTGGAGCAAGAAGAAAGGCTACCCCGGACCGCTCCAAGCGTCTTACGCATCAAAGCCGAAAGCGCGTCGTCCGTAGCGCCCTTGAAACCGTAAGTGATGAAGGCCACCCGGAACCCCCACGCCATCTCTTCCTTTGTGACCCCGTCGCACTTCACTGCAAGGAGGTTTTCACTGGAGTCGCAGAGAGAGGCAAAAAGGCTTTCCCTGTTCACGTCGTCCTCAAAGAAGAGCCCGAAGTAGGCATCGTCCGAGATCACAACAAGTCGCCTGCCTCCGTCTGCAAGCCGTTTCAGAAGAGCGCAGATCTCGCGCGCCTCGTCTTTCAGCGGGGTATACCCGGTGGGGTTGTTCGGGAAGTTCAGAAGAACCACGGCCTTCTTTCCCGGAGCGTCAAGAATCGCCTTTTCAAGCGCAGCGGTATTAAATCTGCCGTTACAGTCGAACATTTCGAAAAGCACCTTGTGCGCTTCGCGCTGCTCGTCAATTATCAGATTGTAATTCTCCCAGTAGAGATCCGGCAGGACAACACTGTCGCCCTTGTCAGCAAACAGGGAGAACACTATGGACAGCGCGCTGGTGAGTCCGGACACAACAATCGGAAGAGACACTTTCTTCCCTGTCATGGTCGGGTTCTTCTCCTCCATCTCGCGCAGCCACATCTCCCGGAGCTTCTGGTTGCCGCCCATCGGGCTGTACGGAAAAATCTCGCTAGTGGGCAGATCGCTGCTGAACAACGACTTTACCGAGTCCATGTACATGGAAGCGCCGCCCTCAAGCGCGGTACCTATCGTCGCGTTGAATCGATTTGCACGCTTCTTGGCCTCGGCGCTCTGAAGAATGATTCCGTTCGGAACGTACATGCGCCTGCCGTAATCGGACAGCATTTCATAAATACTGGTGTTATATAAACTTTTATTCAATTCTTCCGCTGCATTTGTCATTTTGGCCTCCTGTGGGGCATCAGAGAGAGCGCTGGAAAGATCCTCAAACTGAAATCCTATTCACCGCCTGCAGAACGCAGTCTAAAACCCGGCCCGCTCCTCGCCTCCACGTTTGGAATTTTACAAATATCGCCTGCTGTAAGCAAGATTCTGCCGTAAAAAAGCCCGATGCGATACAGGCGCTTCAGAGCCGCTAAAACGCCTTTCGAGCCGCACCCCGCCAAAAATGACACACGAGACGAATAACCTGCCAATATTTCAGCGCAACCCACCTTTCGAGCGCACCATCGCCAAAATTGACACACGAGACGCATAAGTCGCCAATATCTCAGCGCAAGGCACCTTTCTAGCTGGCCGCCCTCAAAATTGACACACGAGTCGCATAAATCGCCGATATCTCAGCGCAAGGCGCCTTTCGAGCGCACCACCGTCAAAATTGACACACGAGAC
>CAMKPI010000134.1 GCA_946414625.1 uncultured Spirochaetaceae bacterium
GACGGCTGGAACTGCGAGGGAATCGAGAGCATAGATCTCTGTCCACCGCAGTTCAGAAAGGGCGCCTATAGTGTGAAGCTCATGGGGCGCGCGGAGAAGTCAGAGACCGGAAGCATAAGCGCCTATGTCCACCCTGTGATCTTCAAGACGGAGTCTTTGTTCGGGAGCGTGAATTCCAACTATAACATGCCGTACTATGTCGGAACGAACAGCGGTTTCATCTCCCTTTACGGTCAGGGAGCGGGTCGTATGCCCACAGCCAGCGCGATACTGCGGGATCTGACCGCGATTTTGGGAGTCCGGGAAAGCGGAGCGAGTCGAGCGCGGAGCGTGATGCTGCCGGACGACCTTTTGGCAGGACGGGCGGACAACAGCGGTGACAAGAGGAAGTTTCTTTATTCCTCAGACGGCAGGTCTTTTGAGGAAGTTTGCGTTCCTGTCAGTGAAATTCATGCCAGGGCGCGCAGTATCCGCGAGAGTGGCGGCAAGGTATTCTTTGCCGAGGTGGAAGAGTCGGTTCTGGGCAGGTGATGCCGCAGCCAGGGCTTTCGGCTTCGTGAAACAGCGGCCGGATGTCCAGGGGATGCCTGGGAGTCGTGCGGAAATGGGCGGCAGCCGGAAGATTGCGGCTTAGGGCGCGGGCGCGAGTTGGAAAGGCGAGCGCGGGGCTTCCAGCTCTGTGGGGTTTGTATGGCCGGCAGGGGATTCAGACGAGCGGCGCGCCGTGGCGGAGAGGCCATCGCGGGCTTCCGGCTCTGTGGGGTTTGTATGACCCGGTAGCCGGAAAGCCGGACATGGCGGTTGGTACTAGTGATTTTTGGGAGTTGTTATGTTGAAAGTAGCGAAATTCGGCGGGTCTTCCGTATCTGACGCCGGACAGTTTAGGAAAGTGAAAGATATTGTCGAAAGCGATCCGGCGCGGAGAATTGTCGTCTCGTCGGCGTGCGGCAAGAGGAGCCGGGAAGACCATAAGATGACGGATCTGCTCTACCTCTGCCATGCGCATCTGACGTATGGGGTTTCATGCGACGACATCTGGCGAAGCATCTGTGATCGTTTTGTGGAGATTCGTGATAATCTGGGGCTTTCCTACAGAGTAGAGAATGATCTTGAATCCTTCAGGAGCCGCATGAACGCGGACATGTCCGTCGACGAGCTCGTCTCTCGGGGGGAATACTTCACCAGCCGCCTTATGGCAGAATATCTTGGTTTTTATTTTCTCGACGCAAAGGACTGTATTTTCATGAATTTTGACGGCACCTTTGATGCGGGCAAGATTGCGTCCTCCGTGCAGGAAGCGTTGGAGAGGCATGACAGGATTGTCGTGCCGGGCTTCTACGGCAGGGTTCCGAGCGGTAAAATCAAGGTTATGAGCAGGGGAGGCAGTGACATCACCGGCGCCCTTGTTGCCGCCGCGGCGAACGCCGACCTTTACGAGAACTGGACGGATGTGTCAGGAATTCTCATGGCGGACCCGCGCATAGTTGAGGATCCGCGTCCGATACCCAAAATCACATATGCTGAGCTGCGCGAGCTGGCGTTCATGGGCGCATCCGTGCTTCATGAGGACAGCATTCAGCCTGTGAAAGAGGCCCTGATTCCGCTGAACATCCGCAACACGAATTCCCCTGAAGATCCTGGGACGATGATTGTGGACAGGGTTGAGACGGAGGGGAGCGTCGAGGACAGCTCCGTTATCACTGGAGTGTCCGGCAGGCGAAATTTCGCGTTTATCACGGTACGGAAGCGCAACATTATATCAAATTCCGTGCTGCGTAAGACGCTGGAGATTCTGGACAAGTACAACGTTCCGGTGGAGCATATCACGCTCGGGCTGGATTCGTTTGCGTTCGTGGCGTCGCAGACCGCCCTCGGAGCCAATATGTACGACATTATTTCGGAAATCCAGCGGACAACGGCGACCGACAATGTACAGATTGAGGAGAATATCGCCCTTGTCGCCGCCGTGGGACGCAGGATGAGCTTCCGTCCAGGAACCAGCGGCAAGTTCTTCAGCGCACTGGGATCCAGCGGAGTGAATATCCGTACAATCAGTCAGAGCGCCGACGAATTGTCTATCATCATAGGTGTTGACAACAGCCAGTATGAGAAGGCGGTTCGCGTGCTGTACGAGGGCTTCACAAAGAACTAGGAAGGAGAAAGGGATTGACTGAGGCGCGTTTTGTGCCGTTCCCTTCCGTTTCTTTTCTATTTGGCGCTTTCTATGGCAAATGATAGGAGGGCGTGGAGATGCCTATTCGCCAACTATACGGGTGAACTCATATGCTCCCTTGCAGGAGCGATCCTACAGTCGCCAGCTCTCCGGGCTTTGAGAGCGGAGGAAAACCGCGACGGCGGATGACAAGAGTTCTTGTGGAGCGTCCGCTCTCCGAGGGAAGTAGAACTGCGCTATTGACTAATAAGTGCGCCGCAGGAGCCGGTCGCGGACTGGGCTTTGTGCGGGACGGAGAGACCCGTGCTAACGGCTCGTAGGCACGCCGCCGGAGACATCCGCGCTCCGGACTTTGGGCGGAAAGCAAATTAGATTTCGGCGCGGTATAATTAAAAAAATGGAGGAAAACAATGAAAGAATACAACATCGCCGTTTTGGGCGCGACCGGAGTGGTCGGACAGCAGATGATTCAGGCTTTGGAGGAGTACGGAATTCCGGTGAGAACTCTTCTCCCTCTTGCGAGCGCACGATCCGCCGGAAAGAAGATCTCCTTCCGAGGCAAGGAGATAGAAATCAAAGAAGCAACGAGCGAGAGCTTTGCGGGAATGGACTACGTTCTGGGCGCGGTGGAGGCGTCGGAGTCGCGCGAATTCGCGCCTCATATTGTACGCTCCGGAGCGGTTTATATTGACAACAGCAGCGCGTTCCGGATGGATCCGACTGTCCCGCTTGTTGTGCCTGAGATAAACGGGGACGATGCGTTCCGTAACAACGGTATCATAGCAAATCCGAACTGCAGCACAGTCATCACGCTGATGGCGGTGGCGGGGATTTGCAAGATCTCCCCGATAAAGACGATGATTGCCAGCACATACCAGGCGGTCTCTGGCGCGGGAATAAACGGGCTTCGCGAACTGGAAGCGCAAAACAGGGCTCTTGCGGCGGGCGCGAAGCCTGAAGCGAAGGTGTTTCCCACACAGATTGCCGAGAATGTGATTCCGTACATCAGCTCCTACACGGAAAACCTTTATACAGCGGAGGAGATGAAGATGCAGAACGAGGGGCGGAAGATCCTTCATCTGCCGGAATTGGGCGTCACATGCACCTGCGTCCGCGTGCCTGTCATGAGGTCCCATTCGATCTCCGTCGTGATTCGCACGGAGCGAAAGGTGTCTATTGACGAGGCAAAGGCTGCAGTTCGTGCGTTCCCCGGATGTATTTTGGCAGAGGACATTACCGACGAGTGGGGGAAGCGGGACTATCCTACGCCGCTTGACACATCAGGCATCGACACCGTGATGGTGGGTAGGATCCGCGAGGACCTGACAGACCCGAACGGTCTTGCACTTTGGTGCTGCGGCGACCAGATCCGAAAGGGCGCGGCGAGCAATGCGGTTCAGATCCTCAGGCACTTGATCTCTGGCTGAACAGAGCCTCATTGAGCGGATTCTGGCTTGTAGCCTTTTGAGGCGGGAATTGCAGTTTCGCGTCAAATGCGCGTGAAGTATGGTTATATGGGGGGAGAGCCCCCCTTTTTTTATTTAAGACCAAGAACGAGTAGCGGGATATGGTTGATAAGTCGGGCCGGACGCCATGCAGGGAAGAGACGAACCGCTTGTGTGCGCGAAGGATTAAGAGAGGCTCAAAACCCTTAAATGCTCACCGCGCGCGGTAGATTTGCGTTGCAAAGTGCTATAAAAGCGTTATAATGTGGGGCAGAGAAGCCGGGTGGGCACATCGGAATTAGTGTCTATGCGGCGGGGCAAATATTCCGCTTTTTAGGCGGCACCGGCGGTAAAGCACACGCGAATCAGCGCTTCTTGAAGCGTGCTGGATTGGCTCGGCGGGGGCGAGCGGACGTATAAAGGCGCGGGGCGCGGGGCTGAAGATCCATGGAAATGTTCCTGACGTCTCTTTCAGGTGCTTATTGTGGCATTTTTACCGCACATTTACAGAAAATTTTTGGAGGGCTCTATGCCTTACGACGATGACGATTACTACGATGACGA
>CAMKPI010000135.1 GCA_946414625.1 uncultured Spirochaetaceae bacterium
AGGAGACCTATCTTCTTGGCTTCGGGTTTCAGAGCAAAAATCAGGTTCAGCACGCTGTGGCTGTCGAGGTAATCGCTGGTGCCGGTGATGTTTGCGCCGGGCTTCTCCAGACTCTCGACAATGCCTGTCCCGAGCGGATCGGAGACGGCGGAGAAGATCACGGGGATTCTGTTGTCCTCGGTTGCCGCCTGCATTGCCATAGCGACAGGGGTCGCCACGCCTATCATCAGGTCTACCTTGTTTGCAATGAAGTTCGCGATGATCTGGTTCAGCACATTGGCGTCGGCGTTGCAGTTGTCGTAGTAAATCGTGAACTTCACGCCTTTCTCCGCTTCGATTTCATGCAGGCGCGCCTCAATGTTCTCTACAATCTGGTTGAGTGAGGCGTCGTCTACAAAGTTGCAGAGGCCTATTTTGTAGGTCTTTGTTCCGCTTTTGGCTTCGTTGGTGGTCTCCTTGCCATGGTTTGCGGAAGAGGCGTTTCCGCTTTCCGCCGCCTTGTCCGCGCCGGAGGTGTTTGTCGCGGCATTCTTCTTACCGCATGATACAAACAGGGTACAAAGCACAAGGCACAGGACAAATGCTGTGGTCAGTAATCTTTTCATTTTTTGCTCCTATATGTTTCTGTTTACAGAAACCGTTGTTAATTGTGTTTTGCATGTTACTGTAGATAGAAACGCTTGTCAATACAAACCTGATGGAATTTTTGAATTATTTTGGAAAGGCAAAGATGAGACAACTTCCGCTGCACAAAGAGTTTGTGGTAAGCGCTTTGACTATGCGTCCGGATGAAGGCCAAAAGTGAAACTATGGCCGCCGCACAAAGAGTTTGTGATAAGAGCTTTGACTAAGTGTTCGGATGAAAGCCAAAGACGAAATAATGGCCGCTGAACCCGTTGTTAGCAGCCTGGCCCGCTTGCCTATGTGTTCTGACCTATGTAGAATTGAGGTATGACATACCCGAAACCGTTATCGGAAAAGACACTTCTGAGACGTTATAAGTCAATAGGCATGAACGACGAGGCTCTGGCCGCCATGCATGATTTTTTTGGTATTTGCGTGAGCCTTTACGGCTGCCTCTCCCTCCGCCAGGCCTGGAATATCTACCAGATTCTCATGAGGGAGCAGAACGCCCCGAAAGTGAGTCTGAGCGAGATGAATGAGTATGTTGATGTTGCGCGCCGGGATATATGCGGCTATTGGGTGTTTAAGGCTTCCGAGGTCTGGATCGATGGCGGCGAAGCCCGGGAGGATTGGGAGATTATAGGCTTTTCCTGCGGCGATTTTCAAGGAGCCGGTAATTTACTTGAAGGCTTTTATAAGTTGAACGAACAACAGTTGTGGAAGCCGTTTTATATCCCGGAGAATTTTCTGAATTACTCTTACAGGAGAATCCCCGAAGAGATGCGTTTACTGACGTTTATCGGAAATTTGAGGTCTACCGCATCGACGGTGGATGATGATGGAGGACTCAAGGTTGAGAACCCATGGAAGGACATGATCCTTCAGGATTTCAGGCAGGACGAAAACAAATTCGATTTTTTAATCAGTGCTATAGAGAATCTGAATCCGGATAAAACCGCGGAGAATGAGAGCTTTATCTCCGATATAAAGGATAGTCTTTCTTTGAGGAGTGCGGCGGACGAGATTGTCTTTTCCTTTCTGCAGGGTTTGGAGAATCCTTTTTTGGAAGACGTTGAGGACGCTTTCTCTCTTGTGTATGAAATGCTGGAGAAAATCGGAGTCGAGCTTTCAGTGCGTCAGAATGCCTCTCTTTACAAATATCTGACTGAGTTTGCGGAAAACGTGCCCCTGATAATCAATCGAGGCTACAGCGAGGCAGGTTTGGATGCCTGGGAAGAGGAGTATGGCGATGAAAACCCCGGTTGGGACGAGTAGGCGGTGATGCGATGTTTCATATTGATTTGCGTTTTTATGACAGCCTCGGATCGACGCAGGAAAAGCTGATCTCCTTGGTTGATGATGCAGCCGCTGCGGGTGAGGCTGTCAATCCGGGACTGGCTGTGCTTGCTCGGACGCAGAGCGCGGGGCGCGGAAGGCTCGGCCGCTCTTTTGCCAGTCCCGAGGGTGGAATTTATCTGAGCGTCCTCCTGCCGCTGGAGTCTTCGCTCTCTGGAAGGAGCCCGGCGGACCGGGGCGGAGCCAGCGGTCTTTCGGTAGGATTTGGAGCCAGCGACGTTGCGGGCAGGATTGGAGGCTGCGGTTTCTCGGGTGGAGCCAGAGGCTGCGCTGTTGCGGACGGAAAAGGAATATTCGGACTCGAGACCAGCAATCTTGCGGACGGAGCCGGAGTGAGCAGACTCTCGGATCGAAATGGAGCCGGCAATCTCGCGGGTGGGCTCGATGCCGGCAACCTCGCGGACGGGGTTGGAGTCAGTAGTTTCTCGGGAGGATTTGGAGGCTGCGGTCTCGCGGGTGGGCTCGATGCCGGACAAAAAAAGCCCGATTCAGCGTCTCTTGCAGGATCCGCCCCGCAGGGAGGCCATGTTGAGACTTCTCGCCGCTCGCCCTCGGCTGACGGCGTTTTTATCACTTCGAAGATAGCTGTTGCCGTACGTCGGGCGATATTCAAGGAAACGGGGAAGGAATGCGGGATTAAGTGGGTGAATGATCTTTATTACAACGGAGGGAAGGTCTGTGGAATCATCACCCAGGTACACGGAGGCTTCGCCGTGGCTGGAATCGGGATAAATTTCTGCACCGATATAAGCAGCCTGCCTCCAGACGTGAGGGAGAGGGCAGCGAGCCTATACTCTATCAGGGCCGAGGCGGATTGCAGCGAGATGGATGTCGTAAACGCGATTCTCAGGGAGGCGAGCGTTCTTTTTTCGGAAGGCTGCGCGGAGACGGATGCCATAGGCGGTGACTCGTGGCTTACTGAGTATAAGAGCGCCAGCATCCTCATAGGTGAGAGTGTGACCATAATCCAAGCGGGGAAGGTCGTCGGCAGCGGAACCGTGACAGGAATCGACGACATGTGTCATCTTCATGTTGATGTCTGTGGCGTGGATACAGTGCTCTCCACCGGCGAGGTATCGATTCGTAGGGCGTAGAGGCAGCTTGTCCGGATTTTGAGGGTGCGGTTTTGGCGAAGGCGTTTTTGCAGAGATAACATGGCTGAGCCACATCCAGCGCAACCAGAATTGATGCTGATAGTATGTGAATATCGCGAATATCTCCATACGCCGACATGCCGAGCCTGTAACGACGGGTTCAATTTCTATGGATGCTAGTAGTGGATACTAGTATACGTATATTGCCTGGCCAGAGACGTCGATGTTTGAGATATCTGTAAAGATTCCGTAACCGACATGTACCATTCCGCTTGTTGAAGTGTTTGTACCACTTATAAGGACTCCATTCGCACCAATCGTAGCGGCTTGTATTTTTAGTTCTTCAATTGCCCGTGTAAGACTGGATTGTCTTGAGAATTCGATCTCGCTTGATGCCGTCACAATTCCTATTACCTCGTAGTTCTGCGGCGCCTCGGTATAGACTGCAACCTCCTCGACCGGCACCGCCTCCCGTTGCCGACCTGTGACGTAGTACACCCCGTCTGCGGTTGTGCATGAACATAACAGGCATGGAAAGAATACCGCGATTAAAAAAGAAATAATGGTTATTATAGTAAGTCTTCTGAAAAGATCCATGTTGATAAGTATATCGCCCGTTTCTTGTTTTGAAAAGCGCGGAACCAGAGCGGGGAGGTGTTTGCGACAAACATTGGGTATTGCTTTGCAAGGGGCGTGGACAAAACTCCGGAGGAGCGCCATCAGCTATTAAAATGATGTTCTCCGGCAGAAGCATTTCGTTTTTCACCAGGAATCGGGAGCGGAGCGCTGCCACTAACGCGATGACATGAGATAGAGTCTTTCGTGCTTTTCCGAGAATCTGCAGCAGAGCGCCGCACTAACGCGATGAGATGTGATAGAGCCTTTCGTGCTTTTTCTGAAATCGGGAGAGGAGCGCCGCTTGAAGCCAGACGAATGGTCAGCATTGCGTGAACTTTGCAAAAGCTATGCAGAATACAACGTAACAAAAAAACTTTGACGGTATAGGAAAGGTGTGCTATCTTTACAATAAGGTAGATTCTTTTTTAACAACAATCAGCACAGAGAACCTCTCTAGTGAAAACAGGAGGCGCATATGCGTTATTTT
>CAMKPI010000136.1 GCA_946414625.1 uncultured Spirochaetaceae bacterium
TCCAGCGCGTTAGAGAAGGAGATTGCCTCGCTGAAGGGCGAGAACGCCACCAAGATGTCCGAAATGCAGGCTAAGGTAGATGCCGCAAACAAGGATCTTGAGCACTCCAAGGCAAAGAACAAGGAGCTGGAAGACAGAATCGCCGCCCTCCTGAAGGATCGCGACACAGCAGATGCCGACCTTAAGAAACAGATTGCCGATCTGCGGAAGCAGCTTGAAGCACAGAAGGCAGAAAGGGAGCGTGACAAGGAAAAGGCACTCGCGGAGCGGGAGAAAGACAGAATCGCCCTCTCGGATGCCCAGCGCAAGCAGGATTCTCTGATAAAGGATCTGGAAAAGGAACAGGCGGAAAAGCAGAGTCTCGCAGACCAGCTTGCGGCATTGAAGGCGGACTACGCGAAGCGGCTTGACGATCTTGAGAAGCAGAGGGCTGCGTCGGAGAAGAGCCTCGCGGAGCAGAGGACTCAGAACGCGGCGCTGAAAGACGAGTACGACAAGCGCATAGCAGCTCTGGAGAAACAGATAGCAGACTACAAGAAGGATGTGTCCGCGCTTCAGAAGCAAATTGCGGCTGCGGAAAAGGAGAACGCTGCAGGCAAGGACACCGCACAGAAACTGAAAGAAGCCCTGGCGGCAGAGAAGGCTGCAAGAGCCGAGCTCAAGAAGGCAAACGACGAGCTGGAAGCCCTTCGCAAGAGAATTTCCCAGCTGGACGAGCAGGTGAAGAAGGACGAAGCAGAGCTCGCAAGGGCACGCAAGAGGCTTTCGCTCTTCGATGCAATCAAGGAGGACATGAACGATGTTTAACCTTATCCTTTTAGCGCTGTCCACCATCGTCGCTATCTGTTTCGGCTACTTCGTGTGCAACAGGATGTGGGCCTTGGGCAGAAGGGAGAGGGTCTACTGCGTGTTGGTTTTCGGCGTGACGCTGATGATGCTTGTCTTCGCCTGGACCTACGCAGGTACGACAGGGCTTTTCAGCACTGTGTGACAAAGCGCTTAGCGCAAAACAAAGCATTTTCCGGGGTTCTCTGAACCCCGGTTTTTTTTGCCGGATTACGGTTCTGATTCATTTTCATCAGCATTTTTAGAACCCGGGCTACAATTATCATTCAAACAACACCATATTCCGCTCCCCGTCTCACCGCCAGTCCCGGTGCAAAGCCTCCGAGCCCCAGGACTTCAGCAGTAGCGCCATATTCCGCTCCCCGTCTCATCGCCAGTCCCGACGCAAAGCCGGACCGCAAAAGTAAATTTTTCCAAAATTTTTGTTTTACACGAACATGGTTTACGTGCGATACTATCCAGGACGTAATCTTTTGAAAACCGATTCTGAAAGCATTCGCGCTGCGTATGATTTCCAGAATCCCGAAAATCAAAACAAGGAGTTTACAATGGGAAAATTCAACATCTCTGAAACAAAAAACGGCGGCTTCAAGTTTGACCTTGTTGCCGGAAACGGAGAAGTCATTGCCACAAGCCAGGTCTACAAGAGTCTCGAGGCCACAAAAAACGGAATCGCAAGCGTCCAGAAGAACTGCACCGTCGAGGTTGAGGATCAGACATTAGAAGGATTCGAGGTCAAAAAGCATCCGAAGTTCGAAGTTTATAAGGATGCCCAGGGAGAGTTCCGCTTCCGCCTGAAGGCTTCAAACGGAGAGATAGTTGTCACCGGAGAAGGCTACAAGGCCAAAGCGGGATGCATGAACGGCATAGCGTCAATCGGAAAGAACGCCCCGGATGCACAGATTGTCATGCCTGAGACAGTGTAAGCGTTTTTTCTTATCGCTAAAGACAGAAAGAGGGCGGTGCCGCATGGCATCCGCCCTCTTTCACATTCATTACAAAACCAAATAATCTAGTCCGTTACGCCCGTCGTCAGCCCAGCAACGCGTGGAGCCGCGAAGCAAACTCGGCAGGATTCTCCGGCATGATGCCCTGTGCAAGCAGAGCCGAATCCAACACCACCGAAGCAGCATCCTTCACAAATGAATCGTCATTGCTTTCGCAGATCCGCTTCACAAACGGATCCTCCGCGTTCACCTCCAAAATTGGCTTCACTTCCATTCCGCCCTGCCCCATGGCTCGGAAGAGCTGCTGCATCTGCATTGTCGGATCATTTGCATCCGCCACAATCACGGCGGAAACATCGCGCAGTCTTGCCGAAACACGCACATCCTTCACTCTGTCGCCCAGAGCATCCTTGAAGCGCTTGGCAACACTCTCGCCCTCCTCCTTTGCCTTTTTCTTCTCGTCGTCCGTCATGAGATCATCGATTGCGTCGGTGCGGTTCACCGCCTTCAGCTCCGTCTCTTTGTACCGACCGATACTGCCGGAGACGAACTCGTCGATGTCATCCGTCATAAGAAGAACCTCGATGCCCCGTTCCTTATACGCAGAAAGAAGCGGCGAGTTTTTCAGAATCTCGTAGCTGCCACCCGTGATATAGTAAATTGACTTCTGATCCGCCTTCATCCGCTCCTTATACGCAGCAAGGCTTGTCCAGCCATCCACCGCGGTGCTGCGGAAACGAACCAGTTCCAGAAGATCATCTCGGTTGGCGTAGTCCTGATAGAGCCCCTCCTTCAGCGGGCGGTTGTACTCTGCAATGAACTTATCATAAAGCTCGGGGTTCTGTTCGGCTATTTTCCTGAACTCGGAGAGAAGCTTCTTCACGCTTGCACTTCGGATGCTCGACATGATCCTGTTCTGCTGGAGTATCTCGCGGGACACGTTCAACGGAAGATCCTCGCTGTCGATAATCCCGCGCACAAAGCGCAGGTATACAGGAAGAAGCTCCTTGTCGTCGTCCGTGATATAGACCCTTTTTACATAGAGCTTCACACCGCTCTTATAGTCGGAATGATACATATCAAACGGCGCTTTTGCAGGAATGAAGAAAAGGGATGTGTACTCAGTGGTGCCTTCCGCCTTGGTGTGGAGATAAAACAACGGCTTCTCCGTATCGGAATAGGAATTCTTGTAGAAATCGTTGTAATCCTCCTCCTTTAATTCACTCTTCGGCCGCGTCCAAAGAGCCTCTGCAGAATTTATCTGCTCCGTCTTTGTCTCCTTGCCGGTGACATTGTACTTGTCGTCATATTTATTCTCTTCATACGTAAGGTAAATCGGATAGGCAATATGGTTGCTATACTCCTTGACAAGATCCTCGATCCTCCAGCGTGAAGCAAAATTGGTATTGTCTGAATTGAGGTAGATGACAATATCTGTGCCAACACCGGACTTGGAAGCCTCCTCGATTGTGTATGAATCCCTGCCTTCGCTCGTCCACTTGAACGCCTTGTCGCTTCCATACGCCCGGGAGATAACCTCCACCCGATCCGAGACCATGAAGACCGAGTAGAAACCCACTCCGAACTGTCCGATGAGGTTGCTGTCCGCCTTCTGTGCGTCGGTTAGACTCTTCAGGAATGCCTTTGTGCCGCTGTGAGCAATCGTGCCAAGGTTCTCCTCCAGCTCAGACTCTGTCATGCCTATTCCGTTGTCCGAAATGGTAAGCGTCCATGGCGCTTCCTTCTCTGCCTCGTTCGATCCCTCGGTGTATGAAATGTTAATTTTAAGCTCGTCATCGGATCCGTTTTTTTCCGCTGAATTTTCCACGCCGTTTTCCGCGCTTGTTCCGGCGGTAAGCCTCTTGTATTTCAGCTTGTCCAGCGCGTCGGACGCATTGGACACAAGCTCGCGCAAAAAAATCTCTTTGTGGGAATACAAGGAATGGATGATGAGATGAAGAAGGTCCGAGACCTCCGTCTTGAACTGTTTCTGCTGCATAAATGCCTCTGTGTTTATATTCGGAAACGCATAGCCATTCGGATGGGCAGTGCAGGCAAAACATGCCGAATCCGCCCCTTCAGCCGGCTGTCTCAATCCGACGCGACAGCCTCAGGACGCGAATCCTAGGGCTGTCGCGTTCCGGTGAACCGTCCGGTTGTCTAGGCAGGCGCGGCAGCCTCCATACACTCTCACCGGCTTTTTCCGCGTTTCGTGGAATAAGATAATAACAAACATCACAAAAGGCAAATTGAAAAACCTGCACGAAATCCGGAAAAGGTCACCGGTGTACTATACAATCGTTTTTGCAAAAAAAAGGCGCGGCAAAGCCGCGCCTGAAAGTTAATTCTTTCAAATCCATTCAGTGTAATGAGCATAAAGAGTAA
>CAMKPI010000137.1 GCA_946414625.1 uncultured Spirochaetaceae bacterium
GATGTCCTGACCCGCCCATGTTTTCTTGAAAAACTCGTTCACACCCCGTGTGATTCCTTCCTTGAAGGCCGCAAGATGAGTGCCTCCGTCGGACGTATACTGCCCGTTCACATAGGAGAAATACTCTTCTCCGGTATACTCCGACGTATGGGTGAGGGCAAACTCGAGAGTGCGGCTCTTGTAGTGGGCAATTTCGTAAACCGCCCTGTCGGAGACCTCCTTGGAAAGAAGATCCAACAGTCCCCCGGTGCTTTTGAAAACCCTTCCGTTGTAGTCGATGGAGAGCCCTGTGTTAAGATAGCAGTAGTTCTCGATCCGTTTGATTATGAAATCCTCATTGAAGCTGTAATTCCCGAACAGAGCAGAATCCGGAACAAATTCGGTGAATGTGCCGTTGGGTTCGCTTGTCTTACCGCTGTTTTGACTCTTCAGCTCTCCGTGTTCAAAGAACGCCTCGAAAAACTCGCCGTCACGAAAGCTTTTTACGTGGAAATATTCCGACAAGGCATTCACAGCCTTTGTGCCCACGCCGTTAAGCCCCACGGAGAACTGAAACACATCGTCGTTATATTTTGCACCGGTGTTAATCTCAGACACGCACTCGATAACTTTTCCAAGCGGGATTCCCCTGCCCTTGTCACGAACGGATACCTTGCCATCCTTCAGCCGCACTGTTATAGACCGCCCGGCACCCATAATGAACTCGTCGATACTGTTGTCGATTATCTCCTTTAGCAGTATATAGATTCCGTCGTCTATGTGGCTGCCGTTGCCAAGCCTTCCAATGTACATTCCGGGCCTGAGCCTGATATGCTCAAGGCTCGACATGTGCTTTATCGCGTCCTCATCGTACGCCTTTGTGCTCTCCACGCTGAAGAGATCGTCTTTCTTCTTTGTCATCGCGTCTCCTAAATCCTTTCGCTGTCAACAAATCATGTAAATGCCGGGTCTCGTGCGACAAACCCGCCAATAGTTACCAGTAAACAATTCTTTGCCTATAATACGCCGCATCCAGACTCCCGACAAGACTACAAAGCCGTTTTGCACTACTTACCGGTCCTGCTCAGCATACGGCGATGCGGCTTCTTTATCCGCATTGCATGATACCGTCGCGCAAACGCAATTGAACGTATAAACGAGTTTTCATAAACTCCCGCGAGCAGTATAATCGCCATGAACTCCACCGGACTTTTTCTCCAGACGAATGTCCTGAATCACCATATCCTTCTGCACAGCCTTGCACATGTCGTAAACCGTAAGTGCCGCGACAGAGACCGCAGTGAGAGCTTCCATCTCCACCCCTGTCCTCCCGCAGGAGGACACCGAAGCCGTTATGTCAACGCAGCACTTGTCCTTATTCAGGCAAAGATCCACCCGGGCTCCGTCAAATGATATGTTATGCGTCATCGGAATCAAATCCGCCGTACGTTTAGCAGCCATTATTCCGGCAATCCTCGCCACCGCGAGGACGTCGCCCTTTTTCATTCCTCCGGTTCTTATCAAGTCAAATGTCTCCCGGGACACAACAACGCGTCCGCTCGCCACCGCTCTGCGCTCCGTGACAGGCTTCTGTCCAACGTCTACCATGATCGCCCGCCCGCCGTTGTCAAAATGTGTGAAATCTATGTCATCGTTCTCTTGCATTTCCTAATTCTCCGATATTCCCCGATGTGTCCGCCTCATGACCTTTCGCCGACAAGGCGCCGGTATTTCCGCCCCGTAACCATGCTGCCCGCAGTCCGGGTCAGCCGCCTATCTCGTTCATGAATCTGCCGGCATTGCTAGATCTTTCCGCGGACAAGGCCGCATGGCACGCAGGCTTTGAGAGGATAGCCTCTCGTAACACGGCCCGCATCGCCGCATCGTCAAGTCCTTTAATGCAATGCTCATCAGCACAGTGGAGGCACGGCTTCACATAGCCGTCTGAAGTGATCCTTATCCTGTTGCAAGAGGAGCAGAACATGTCAGATACCGGCGAGATGAGCCCGATTCTGCCCTTCGCGCCGGGGAGTCTGAAACGCCTCGCGACTCCGTCAGAATCCTCTTCCTGAAGCTCCGGAAGCATTTCCAGAACTACATCACTCTTGATATAGGCCTCAGCGCCGAATCCATTTGTCATAGGCATCAGCTCGATGAAACGCAAATCCAGAGGATACTTCATCGTAAGAGATGCAAGGTCCGGAATCTCGCTGTCGTTGAAGCCGCCTATGAGTACCGCATTGACCTTCACCGTAAATCCCGCATCCAAAGCCGCCCTAAGCCCTGCCAGTGCATCGCTTAGATTTCCCAGCCGTGTTATCATCCTGTACTTATCCGGAGAAAGTGTATCCAGGCTTATATTGACTCTCCCGACTCCCGCGTCCCTAAGGGATCCGGCAAGGCTGGGAAGAAGCGTTCCGTTAGTGGTAAGGCACACCTCCTCAATTCCTTCAATCTTAGATATTTCATTACACAAAGAGGAGATATTCTTCCTTACAAGAGGCTCACCTCCAGTTATCCTCACCTTTATTATTCCGAGTTCGGAACAATATCTCACTGCCCTGACAATCTCCTCAAAAGAGAGAATCTCATCATGCTGCTTCCGGCTGCATCCCTCCTCCGGCATGCAATAACGGCATCGCAGATTGCACCTATCTGTTACCGAGAGCCTAAGATATGTGATGTCCCGTCCAAAAGAATCACGCATGACAAGATAATACACCAAAAAAGATTTTTTGCGTAGGCAGGGCTTCCAACGAAGAATAACGCTACAACGCGCCCGAACAGGTGTCTCCTCACACCGTGAAAAATCTTCTATCGATTCGAGGCAATCGCGAGAACTACCGACGTACTCTATTCCTCCAAAAGAATTCTCGCCGCAGAATTCACTGGATTCGAAAACACCTCACACGTCGGACCTCCCTGGATTATCCGTCCCGAATCCATCAGAAAGAGCCTCGTTGTAAGACGACGGACCTCCCGCTGCGAATGCGTCACAATCAGCGCAGGCTTATCCAGGGCCCTCAACAGCGCTTCCAGCTCATCCTGCACTGTCTTTCTTAAAAAAGAGTCCAGCGCGGAAAACGGCTCATCGAAGAGAAGAAGCTCCGGATCGCGTATCACCGCACGCGCAAGCGCAACACGCTGTGCCTGACCACCGGAGAGATCCCTTGGCATCAGAGTCTCTAAGCCCTCCAGGCGGAACAAACGTATCATCTCGGGATACCTCGCCAGTCTGGAATCGCTTCTTCTCAGCCCTGCGGTAATGTTTTTCATCACGTTCATCGAGGGAAACAGGGCATAGTTCTGAAACTGGTAGCCCACGCGACGCTCCCCCGGCTTCAGGTTTATCCGAAGATCGCTGTCAAACAGAATCCGTCCGTTCAATACGATGCGCCCCTCGTCCGGAGTCTCGATGCCTGCGATGCACTTCAGCGTCGTGCTCTTTCCGCACCCGGATGCGCCGAGAAAGCCTGTCACCATGTCATCCGTCTCAAACCTGGTATCCAAATAAAACGAGCCCCGTCTCTTGCGTATATCCACGAAAAGGTCCATCAAGCGCTCCTCCTTCCATTCCGACCCGACTCCAAGACATTCACCGAAAGGAGCACCACAAGACTTATCACAATGTTAATAGCCACCCAGATGTAAGCGCCTCTCTCGTCGTCGGTGCGCCAGAGCTGATAGACAGTGGTGGAAATTGTCGCGGTGCGCCCCGGCGTGTAGCCTATCAGCATGCTGGTAGCGCCGTATTCACCAAGCGAACGAGCAAACGAGAGCACCACTCCCGCGATGACTCCCTGTTTGCAGGTTGACATCCTTATACGCCAAAAAATATAGGTGTTCGACAAGCCAAGCGTCTTTCCCGCATCGGAGAGCGTCGTGTCGAAAGACTCAAACGCGCCCCGGGCTGTGCGATACATCAGCGGAAACGATACAACCGCGGAAGAAATGATACCACCATACCATGTCATAACGAATCTTATACCAAGCTGATCCAGAAAAACACCGAGCGGGGTATTCACACCGAACACCTGAAGAAGGAAAAAACCCGTTACCGTGGGCGGAAGCACGAGAGGCATTGTAAGAAGCACATCAAGGAGCCCCTTTACCAGGCGCGGCAGGCGTGCAATATAATACGCCAGACAGATACCTGTAAAAAATACTATTAC
>CAMKPI010000138.1 GCA_946414625.1 uncultured Spirochaetaceae bacterium
TTCTCCTCCGACGATGGCGGGCAGATCCCTGAGGTCGTCCGGCACAGTCCAGTCCAGAGTGATGTTGCTGAACGGAGCCTGAGTGCCCCAACGCGAGGGAGTGTTCACGCCGAAGACAAAAGACTCTACGCACTGCTTTGTTTCCTTGTACGAGAGCTTGTCCGCCTTGACGAATGCCGCAAGGTATGTGTCGAAACTGCTGAACGCCTGCGCGCCTGCCCACTCGTTCTGCATGATGCCGAGGAAGTTCACCATCTGATTGCAGAGTGTGGAGAGGTGCTTTGCGGGCTTGGAGGAGATTTTGCTGTCCACTCCGCCGAGACCTTCCTTTATCAGCTGCTTCAGAGACCATCCCGCGCAGTAGCCGGAAAGCATGGAGAGATCGTGGAGATGGATTGCGGCGCTCTTATGCGCCTCGGCGATCTCCTTGTCGTAGATCTCCGACAGCCAGTAGTTCGCAGTGATGGCTCCGCTGTTTGAGAGGATGAGTCCTCCGATGGAGTAGTTCACCGTGCTGTTCTCTTTGACGCGCCAGTCCGCCGCGCCGAGGTAACTGTCGACGAGTTTCTTATAGTCCACGAGGGTTTTTCCAGCCATCCTGGCGTTTTTATGCTGCTGCCGGTAGAGTATGTATGCCTTTGCCACATCCTCGTACCCCGCGAGGGAGAGCGTTGATTCAACGCTGTCCTGTATGTCTTCGATGGTGATCATGTTGTCCATGATTTTATCCGCGTAGTGGCTGGACGAGCGGAGAGCCAGCATCTGGATGATATCCTCGTTGTAGTTCTTGTTCGTGGCTACGAAAGCCTTGACAATTGCGGCTTCGATCTTCTTGATGTCGAAATCCACGACGTTACCGTCTCTTTTGATGACCTGATACATTCCGTTTTCCTTGTTTCAAAGTACGCACCTGCTTGTAACTACAAGCAGTAATTGAATTTATAATAAGGCAAAAGACACAATATGTAGTGTGTTTTTCCAATGCGCACGCAAATTATGTGTTTTATGCAGGCTATTGTCAAGCAATATCCTGAAAAATTTTTAAAAAGTCGGAGCCCCAACACTGTTTTTAACCGGCACCGCTGTTGCCCGCAATACAGCGGAGATGTTGTCCTGAATATTCTAATTATATGCAAAGCAAACAAATCATTGTGAACAAATTAAACTTATCATAAAATAGTGTACATGTCAAGAGGTGAAATGAAGAAAAATTTAGTTTTTTTGGACATTTTGATTTGCCGTTCCTGTTGTTTATGATTATTTTGAGATATGCCTGATGTTGCGAAAGTGTTGCAGACTTGTGCTAAAACTATATGGGTGCGAAGCGAAGCACCGGACTGAGTCTGAGACTGACGCCATTGAGTCTGAGCCTGATGCCGCACCGGATTATCTTGCGGCAAAATCCCGCAGACTTGAAGCGAAACACTGAGCTCATGGGTACAAAAAGCCGGTCTCTGATGAGTCGCCGAGCGAAACAGTGCGTCTATTGAGAAAACAGCGCAGGTTCGCGGTGAGAGGCCGTAAGCAAGGAGTGTGTCATGAATATAGAAAAATTTACAAATAAACTACGCGAAGCTTTGCAGGAATCTACAAGTATCGCAATGAAAAACGGTAATCCAGAGCTGCAGGAGGCCCATCTTCTTTCGGCTTTGCTTTCTCAGAAAGACGGGATAACCGCGCCTCTGCTTTCCAAGGCCGGGATCAACGCGGATCTTGTGTCTGAAAAGATCATGTCCGTCGTCGATTCCTTTCCGAAGGTGAGCGGGGTGGTGAATACTCCCCAAATGGGTGCCGCACTCTACCAGAGTCTCGACGCCGCAGAGGAAGAAGCAAAGAATTTCAAGGACGAGTACGTCAGTACCGAGCATGTTTTGCTTGCGTTCCTACGTCCGGAGAGCGCACTGTCCGGTCTGTTGAAAGATCTAGGGGTCTCCAGAGAAGCACTGATGGACGCTCTACAGGCTATTAGGGGCAGCGAGCGGGCTGGAGGTGAGAACGCGGAGGACAACTACGCCGCCTTGGAAAAGTATTGTAAAGACCTGACAGCGCTTGCAGGCACGGGCAAGATGGATCCCGTGATTGGGCGTGACGAGGAGATTCGGCGCGTGATGCAGGTGCTTTCGCGAAAGACAAAAAACAACCCCGTGCTGATTGGTGAACCAGGAGTTGGAAAGACCGCCATCGTTGAGGGGCTGGCCCAGAGAATACATCGAGGAGATGTGCCGGAAAGCCTGAAAAACAAGCGGCTTCTTTCTCTCGACATGGGGGCTCTTGTCGCCGGTGCGAAGTTCCGGGGAGAGTTCGAGGAAAGGCTTAAAGCCGTGATAAACGCCGTGACTCAGTCTGGTGGTCGAATAGTCCTGTTTATAGACGAGCTCCATACGATTGTTGGAGCGGGTGCTGCCGAGGGCTCTACCGATGCCAGCAACCTGATAAAACCTGCACTCGCCAGGGGAGACCTTCATGCCATCGGAGCCACCACGCTGGATGAGTATCGCAAATATATAGAAAAAGACAAGGCGTTGGAGCGTCGTTTCCAGCCGGTTTATGCCTCAGAGCCCTCAGTGGAGGACACCATCGCGATTCTTCGGGGTTTGAAGGATCGTTACGAGGTGCACCACGGGGTGAGAATAACCGACGACGCGATTGTGGCGGCGGCAACTCTCAGCAACAGGTATATTACAAGCCGATTTTTGCCGGACAAGGCCATCGACCTGATAGACGAGGCTGCTTCCCGTCTGAAAATGGAGATCGAGAGTCAGCCGGAGGCATTGGACCGCATTGAGAGAAAGCTTCTGAAGCTTAAAATCGAACAGAACGCTCTGCAGAAGGAGGAGGACGCATCTTCCAAGGCGCGGCTTGAAAAGCTCAACGGTGAAATTGCAGACCTTTCTTCCGAACGGGACGCAATGCATCTGCGGTGGGCCATGGAGCGTGATTCGATTGAGAAGATACGTTCGCTGAAAGGACGTTTGGAGTCTCTTAGAAGCGAGGCGGACAAGGCGTCGCGGGAAGGCAATCTCGGCAGGGCAGGAGAGATCCTCTACGGGGAGATTCCCGCAGTGCAGAAAGAGCTGGATGCTCTGAACAAGAAGAGCTCTTCTGCGTCTTTGTCGGAGGCTAACTCGGGAGCGGCTAATGTGCCCGAAGCGTCGAATCCCGCAGGTGCGGGGTCTGAAGCGTCTAAGACGCACGTCGGCGCAAGGTCGGGGGCGTCGAGTTCCGCCGGCGCGGCAGCGTCTGCAGCCGAGGCAGTGGGTGAGCCGCTTCTTCGGGAGCAGGTGACGGAGGACGATATTGCCCGGATAGTCTCATCCTGGACCGGCATCCCTGTGTCCAAGATGCAGACGGGAGAAGCAGAGAAGTATGTGAATCTCGAATCCACCCTTGAGAAGAGGGTCGTGGGACAGGAGGATGCGATAAATGCCGTTGCGAACGCCATCAGACGGAACAAGAGCGGCATTTCCGAAAGCGGACGTCCTCTTGGGTCGTTCCTTTTCGCAGGTCCCACCGGAGTGGGAAAGACGGAGCTGGCAAAGGTTCTGTCTGAATTTCTCTTCGATGATGCACGTGCGCTGACCCGGATAGACATGAGCGAGTACATGGAGAAGTTCTCTGTGTCGCGCCTTATCGGAGCCCCTCCCGGATATGTCGGCTACGACGAAGGTGGGCAGCTCACCGAGGTTGTTCGCCGCCGCCCGTATTCAGTGATCCTCTTCGACGAGATTGAGAAGGCTCATCCGGACGTGTTCAATATACTTCTGCAAGTACTCGACGACGGGCGGCTCACCGACAGCCAGGGGCGTCTTGTGGATTTTACGAACACTGTGATAATTATGACCAGCAACCTGGGCAGCCGCGAGTATCTCGACCTGTGTGACCAGGGGCTTGTGAAGGAAGGCAGGGAAGCCGTTCTGAATGCAATCAGAGGGGCCTTCAAGCCGGAGTTTATCAACCGGATTGACGAGATTGTCGTTTTTAACAGGTTGGGAGAGCCTCAGATTGAAAAGATTGCGGAAATCCAGCTGGAGGCTTTGAGAAAGCGACTTGCGGCGCGTGGAATCACTTTGGAGTGGGACAAAGAGGTC
>CAMKPI010000139.1 GCA_946414625.1 uncultured Spirochaetaceae bacterium
CCGTGAACATAATGCCGATACACACTCTCGGTGATGCCGCTTCCTACAGGATGTTTTACGACGAGGCTGTCTCGATGCTTCGGGACTATATCTGCGCTATGCACATCAAAGACTACGACTGGGTTCCCACAAGCAAGGAATACCCCTCCGCGGATCCACTCCTCGGCAAGGTGAAGAACGGCAATCTGCCCGTAGGCTTCGGGCTCATGGACTGGAAAATGCTTTTTTCTATCTATAAGAAATATGGTGTCACAGGCGTACCGATGACACTGGAAAATTACAAACCTGAAACCCTTTTGCAGAGTCTTGAATACGTGGACAAGTGTTTCATGGAGGCGTGAAAAGAGTCCAGAGGAAGCGGAAACCGGGTCTCGAACCTCGGAAAAAGCGAATAGAAGAAGGAAGAAGCCGTGGGAGCCTTTCCAAGAACAGGGCTGAAAAGGGCTGTCCGCCCTGTCTCAATCCTGAATCTTCAGCTCTTTGTACGCCAGCTCCGCAACGTTCTGCTCGGCGTCTTTCTTATTGTGCCCCGATGCAGGGCCGAAAACGTGTCCCTTGAAGCTCACAGTATAGAAAAACTTCGGATCGTGCTCCGGACCGGAACGTGAGACCATCTTGTACTCAGGCACAATTCTGTGCATCTTCTGGACGTATTCCTGGAGAAGAGTCTTGTAATCGCGCTTGGAGCTATGCTGGATTACAAGCTTTATTTCCGGCACCATCTGCTTCAGGATGAACTCGCGCGCTACCGCGAAGCCCTTGTCAAGGTAAATCGAAGCGAAAAGAGCCTCTGTCGCGTCGGCAAGCACCGCTTTCTTCTTCCGACCGCCCGTGGACTCCTCGCCCTTGCCCAAGAGAATATACCTGTCGAGGGAGAGTTTCAGGGCAACCTTGTACAGCGTGTCCTCGCTTACAACGATGCACCGTATTTTTGAGTACGAACCCTCGCCTCCGGTGACGTTGTTGTAAAGCCAATCCGACACAGCAAGAGAGAGAACGCTGTCTCCCAAAAACTCGAGGCGTTCGTTGTCCGTGACCGATCCGTCCCTGCATTCGTTTATATACGACGAATGAACCAGGGCGTTGTTCAGCAAGCCCAAATCGGAATATTCCAAACCGAGAGTCTCTTGAAACAATAAAAGTTCCCTCTTTCTATTGCTAGAAAGAACGGGAACTTTCCGATTGTCATTTTCAGCCATGAATTGCCTGTGCTTTTTTTGCCGTACCGCCGGGCGCTATTTCCGAAGCACAGCGGCGCGTCCAAAAGGAACCGTCGTCACTTCTTCAGAAGCATTTCCAGATAGTCTACAACATCCTCCACGGTCTCGAAGCTTCTGCCCTTCTCGTCCGGGATTGTGATGTCGAACTCCTCCTCGAATGCGCTGACGAGGTCAAGAATGTCCATGCTGTCCGCCTTCAAATCATTCACGAAGGAAGACTGCATTGTGATGCTGTCTTCATCTATTGCAAGCTTCTCGGCAATGATAGCCTTCACTTTATCTTCCAATGCATTTCTTTCCATGTTTTACCTCAACTCACGATTTACTCGTCCGGATTCACGTACTGTACACCCTTGTAGTAACCACACTTCGGGCAAACCCTGTGCGGCAGAATGAGCGTCCCGCACTTTGTGCACTTGCTGAGCGTGGGCGCAGCAAGCCTCATGTTAGCGGCCTTTCTCGAAGCCGCGCTGGCTTTTGACGTCTTATATTTCGGTGTTGCCATCTTCTACCTCATGTTCTCGATTTTGCGATGCCAAGGAAAAGCGTCCTCTTCAAACCGATATTCCTTGAATTTACAACATTATCAAAATAGCGGAAAACCGCGTTAAAGTCAACAACGGCGGAAAGGCAGAGCGGGAAAAGATGCGGCAAATATCAAAGCCCATCGGGAAAACACTCCGGCAAAAGGAAAAGACATCCGTTTATGACTCCCGTATCCCGCTATTCGGAAAACCCAAGCCGCGAGAGGGGAAATATCCGGTGTGTTGCCGGCAAACCAGGCAATAGAAAAAACCGCAGCGCATACAAACACACCGGATTGCTGCCGGCAAACCCGGCAATACGGGAGTCCGCCGCGGGATAAGCCCCGCATGGCGAGAAGACCGCAGACGCCACGCGGCATATGGCGTCCGTGGAAACTCCCTGACTTGTTCCCGCCTCGGCAATCCCGCGAGAGGCGCGACAAAAGATGCCATCGAAACTCCATGACACGTTCCCGCCTCGAAAGTTCCGCGAGTGGCGCGGCATATACTGATTGTTTACCGCTCGCCGTTTTTTCATTATAAATTACAGCGTGGAATTTACAAAAGTCGACGACATACGCTCATATATCGAATCGTTTCCTCCCGCAGGGAAGAAGGCCTCGCTATTTCGCATCAGGTCGCTCTGCAAGGCCTTGGGCAACCCAGAGAACAGCTACAAAACAATCCACGTGGCTGGAAGCAAAGGCAAAGGCTCTGTTTCGGCGTTCCTTGCCGCTTCTCTCGCTTCAGAAGGAAACAGAACGGGGCTTTACATGTCGCCACACGTGCTGGATTTCAGGGAGAGGTTCACCCTGTGCACCGATGCAAAAGCCGGCGCTGATACAGGTACCGATTCCAGGGTCGAAATCTCGCATGGCGTGCGAGATGCTAAATTTCCAGTCAACAGAGACGCGACGGTGGACGAGAAACAGGGGCTCACCGCTGGTAGCGGGCTTCCCGACATTAGCAGCCTTCCAGACAATATCGGGTTTCCCACCGACGGCAGGCTCCACGCCGATAGTGGACTTCCCACCACAAATACCAGACTTCCCGCTGGTATCGGGCTTCCCAATGATAGCGGACTTCCAGCGGGTAGCAGGATTCCCGCTGATACCAGACTCCCCGACTTTAACGGACTTTCCGCTGATAGCAGGCTTCCCGCTGGTAGCAGACTTTCCGCTGGTAGCAGGCTTCCCGCTGGTAGCAGGCTTCCCAATGATAGCGGACTTCCAGCGGGTAGCAGGATTCCCGCTGATACCAGACTCCCCGACTTTAACGGACTTTCCGCTGATAGCGAACTTCCCGACGCCGGTTCAAAGGGCGCGGGGACAGGGCGCGAGTTCTTCAGCGACGACGTCATGCTTTCCACAGCAAAGGAATTCTACCAGAAGATTAACAACCCTACACTCATCGATCTCGCGAGGGTAAAACCATCCGTATTCGAAGTTTATACAGCCTTTGCCTTTCTTCTCTTCAAGAATGCGGGATGCAGCATTGCTGTCCTTGAAACAGGTCTCGGCGGCAGGCTGGACGCGACAAACATTGTAAACCCGATATGCTCCGTCCTCACCCGGATTGAAAAGGAGCACACCGACGTGCTCGGTTCATCCATCAAGGAAATTGCCGGTGAAAAGGCAAAGATCATCAAAAATAAGCGTCCGGTGTTCATAGGGATTCAGTCTCACAGAGAGGCAAAAGCCGTCTTCCTTGAAGAGGCGGCGACCTGCGGCAGCCCCGCATTCGTCCTTGAAAACGAGCTGAAAAGCCTTGATACGACCACAAGCGGAGGAAAGCAGCACACAAAAGTCGTCTTCCAGGACGGAAGCGTCTACACGCTGAACCTTTCCATGCTCGGAGCAGTGCAGGCAGAGAACGCCGCGCTTTCCCTTCTGGTGCTGAAAAATCTCGGATTTCTGACAGAAGAAACAAAGATGACAACCCTCGAAGCCATGGAGAGGGTCACCCTCCCCGCGCGGATGCAAAGAATAGAGCACAGATATCCGCTTTCAAGCGCCACAAGCGCAAATGGAAACCAGAATTGCGCGCACAGAGAGAGGAATGGTTACGCGGCCGGGCGCGGAGAATGCGTCTCAAAGGGAACCGGCGTTCAGACATACTTCATAGACGGCGCCCATACCGAAAAAAGCCTCCGGAACGCAATAGACACGATGCGGCATATTGTTCCGGACTCGGAACAATATGCCGTGTTTTGTTGCATAAAAGGAAAGGATTACCACGCCTTGTGCAGCCTTATAGCAAAATATTTCAAAACCGTCGTGGTGAGTCGCCCAAACACATACA
>CAMKPI010000140.1 GCA_946414625.1 uncultured Spirochaetaceae bacterium
CGGATGAAGGGGTATAATAAGGAGGACGGAGGGAAAGGGAGAGCATTGGGATCTTGCGGGGACGGATTCATACGATCACGGAAGATAGAAATGGATCACTTAAAAATAAGTTCGAGTTCAAGAGGGACATTGTCTTTCTTGAAACGTGTTGTTTTTGCTCTCTTGTAGATGATTCGGGAAAGGATTTCCTTCAATAATTTGTTCACTGATTCCGCGGAGGATGACGGATTGTTTATGCTCTCGATGCACCGTTGCAGGGTGGATCCGAAAGCTGCCGTCTCGTCCGCGGTTTTTTCTTTTTCGTGAATCTCCGAAAGGCGGGCCTGCGCTTCTTCGATCTTCTGGCGGAGGGACGCGTTTCGCTTCAAAAATGTTTCCTCGTCGTAGACGCCGCGCTCGAGAAAATTATAGAGCCGTTCCCTCTGCTTCTCCATTTCGGCGATCTGGTTCACGTAGATCTGCCGAGAGTATTCCGTGGGATCGAAAGGCGTTTCCTGCCGCGCCTCTTCGACTTCGAGCTCCCCCGCCGTTTTGCGGAGCAGAGATTCAAGCGCGGACATGGTGTCGGAGACGGTCGAACCCCGCGTCTCGCATCCCATTGTGGTACAGATAAAAATCGGGGGGAGGGGGGTCTTGTACTTGTGATCGTAGCACAGCTTATATGACATTGCCTTTCCGCACACGGAGCACTGCATGAGACCGGCGAGAGGGTTCACGAGCTTTGATCGGTCACGGCGGGCGGGCGGATGGGTGCGCGTTTTGCGGATCTCGTTCGCGCGGTCCCAAATTTCGCGGCTGATGATGGGCTCATGCTTCCCGTCGGACAGGATAAAGTCCTCGGATAGATTTCGGGTCGTCACGATTTCGCCGTTCCGGTATTCCTTTTCCGTCTTCCGTCTGTTCCACAGGATTTTCCCTATATACAAAGGGTTTATGATGATGCTTCTCACCGCATCCTGCGTCCACTTGTCGGCACGTTGGGGATGGAGCCCCATCTCGTTCAGGCGGGACGCTATGAGGTACGGACCTAGACGATCAGGGCCGGTGTACAGTTCAAAAATCAGGCGGATGATCTCCGCCTCCTCGGGCACAATGGCGAGAGTGGGACGCTTGCCGACGAAGATACGTTCATACCCGAAGGGGCGGCGGGACCCAACGTAATTCCCATCCCTCGCGCTCTGCTCTCTGCCGCGGCCCATGATCTTTTTCGTATATTCCAAATAGTCATTGCCGTGCATGAGCTCCATTTCGAAGAACCGCCGGTCGTACTCGTCTTTGAGGCAGTAGGATTTCTGAGGGGTGAGGATCAGGCAGCCGGTGAGCTCGAAAAGCTGGGACAACGTCCCGACGTCCAGCAGGTCGCCGCGGGACAGTCTTTGCAGATCGACGACAAGGACCGCCTCGACTTCTTTTCCCTTGATCTTCTCGATCAGCTGGCGCATGACGGGGCGGGAGGAGATCGTTTCGCCGGACTGGACTTCCCGAAGGATGCGGGACTGCGGAAGCTCGGCGTTCCATGTGCGGACGGCGTATTCCTGGATGATGCGCTCGTGCTTCGACAAGACTTCTTCGACAGTCTCCTCACCGTCCGCCCGGGATTTGCGGAGGTAGCAGTAGGTGTTCGTAAACGATGGAGACATAGCTTTACCTCACGGAGCATTATTCAAGAGTTTCGAGGGAATCGCCCTTTATTGCAACACGTTTCTTGCAGTTCGGGCATTTTACGGCGGAGGCGTTCATGTCGGTCACGACGACTTTTCCGCCGCAGTAGGGGCACGGCCCGTTCCGTGTCCCGCTCAGGTTGCTGGATGCACCCGCGAATAAGCACAACGCGCCGAACAACATCAAAACGCCAGGGATGATCCCCATCAAAAAGCCGAAGATTGTCAAGGGAAGCATGGCGATTCCAAGGACAAGCATGATTATCCCGACGGGCTTGTTCTTATATACGCGACTCAGCGGGGATGATCTGATCCTCGATGTGGTTTCGGGATGCGGAGAAGATGGAGAGAGGGGATAGCCGCAATGAGGGCAGGAGACGGCGGCATCGGAAACACGCTCGCCGCATTCCGGACAATTGATTATAGGCATGACAGAAATCTCCTTTATAAGATCGGATTATAAGTTTTGCAAAAGAGGCGGGGGCGAAGTTATTTTCTATATCTCATACCGAAGTCTCCTCACCGTCCGCCCGGGATTTGCGGAGGTAGCAGTAGGTGTTCGTAAATGATGGAGACATATAGGACCTCACTTTCTCACGAATAGGTATAGTATCAGCCTTTGAGTTGAGGGTGAATCCAGAGGTCTTCAACATAATCGGAAAGTTCCACTTCCATAACAGTTCTGTTCTTGATCGAATCAATCACATGCGCCGGAACGGTGAAGGAAATCACGACGGCATTGCCGCCGCCCTGTGCGGGCATATAACCGGCGTAGTATATCGTGGTGTAGGCATCCGCGCCTTGTTTCAGAATGAGGTCGGCAATGTTATAGTAGTTCTGATTGATGGTAGTGCTGTCCGTGAGCAGGCCAGAGATCTTTACCCCAATATCAAGAACAGAACCGTATGCGTGGCATTTGAGCACATCCCCATACGGAACAGTCAAATCCTCCGCAGTAGTTGTGTCGTAACCGGCGGCGGAGCTTACAATATCATAGTCCATGGAAACGAAACCGTAAACAAGCGCCACTTGATCTTGTGTTACTCCGTATCTGTCAGCGGCCTGTTTTTCGATTCGTGCACCGTGTCTATCCTCTTCTTCGCGTGTAATATCATAAGGAACAAGGCTCCATTCATTTTCCATATACTTATATATTTGGAGCATGGTATATGCATCTATGTTTTTGATGTCAGGCCATTCTTTGAGGGCGTCCGTAAATTCGTATTCTGCAAGCACATTTTTCGCCGAAGCGGTAGAGTTGGAAGACGAGCTAGAATTGGAAGAAGAACTGGACGCGGAGGAGGAGCCGGTCGGTTTTGACGAGCTGGACGGCGAGCTATAAGAGGAAGACGGGGAAGACGATGAGCTTGTCGAAGATTTGGACGAAGGGGAAGAAGTGGAAGAGCCGGAACAAGTATGCACGGACACAAGGATGAGAAACAACATCGCAGCGAAGAAGAAAATCAGGGGCCCCTTGGCTTTTGAGCCTGACGGGAAATGATCGACACAATACGTTTTTCCGTCTTTTTCTCTCAGGCAGAGAGAGCAGAGAGGCTTGCCGCAGACAGAACAGGTCCCGGCGGCGGGGAGGGTGTTATGATTGACGCAGTATTTCATGGTGAATCTTCTTTCAATAATACAAATAAAATATGAACAGATACAGGCGTCCAGGACGAATAATCCGAAAGGTTACTTCGTAAGGACGCCTTCTTCTTTTATGCCCCGGACAGCTTCCACCACCGCAGCGACGGTCTGGGCGTTAGCTTCATCCTCCGGGGATGGGAGGGCGACTTCCAGCATACGGTCTACGGCGGAGCGAAGGGCGGGATGAGCGCGGTATGCTTCAATGACGGAACGTTCATGGGGGGAGATAATGAAAGTAGAATGACTCGAAAAGTTATCCTCGGGATAGCCGAGGAGTTCAGCGGGGCTGACACGGAGTATTTCGGCTAGCTTCACGATTTTATCGCGTCTCATGTTCTGGATTTTACCGCTCTCCCACTTCAGGACAGTCGCCTTTGATACGCCGACATAATCGCCGATCTCCTCAAAGGTCAATCCGCGCTGCTGGCGGAGGATGCGGATTTTTTCGCTCAGTTCCAAAGGATCACCTCCTGTTTCCATCATTATACCATGATCGTTTCCAAAAAGCAATAGAGAGAGGACAAAAAGAAACAAAAAACTTTCCGAAACTTTTTTCTCAAAATGTGTTGACAACAGGAAACGATTGTGCTATGATAAAGTAGCGTAAAGGAAACGCATGAAGAGAAAAGGAAACGAGAAGGAGGAAGGACATGAATAGAAACCTATTGATATACGAAATGAACGAGCGC
>CAMKPI010000141.1 GCA_946414625.1 uncultured Spirochaetaceae bacterium
GTAGTGCATGAGTGGCGCACGCGGAAAAAGAGATTTGAAATACTGGTTAAATTGACAATCTCGTACAACGTGCGGTGCAGGAAAAAGACTTGAAGCGAACAAGCATGTAGAATTATGTCTGTTCAAACTTTTCCGTTGTCGATGGTCAACGTCCTGCTTGACGACTCGATTTAGCCGGATTGCGTTTCGCGTGTTCAAACTTTTCCGTTGTCGCGCACCTGAGCGTTCGCGTGATTCAGCGAGCCTGCGTTGGAATAGCCGTTGCTCTCGACCAGCCGTCGCGCCTGTCCGCCCGCGTAGATTAGCCAGGTGTCCAAGAGGGAAGCGGAACACTATAATAGTTATCACGCTCGCGCGTATTCGTAGATCGGCTTTTTCAATTTGCCGGTCGCCGCGTATATAATCGCGTCGTTGCGCCTGCGCACGGAGATCAGTAGCCTCTCCGGGGAGCCCTTCTCGCACACACTTGGTGACTTTTTGCCTGCGCCGCGGAGATCGGCAGCATCGGGAGAGCGTCAACAGTATTTTACCTGTTCAAGTTCTTCTTTCCGCAAAGTATTGTCTCCGCACGGAAAATCAAGCATGACCTGAGTGAAAATCGCGTCGAGGTTCCGGATCCGGATAGGGTAGTCCTTTAGGATTTCGTTCAAGTGGCTCCAGCCTTCCCGTATCACCGTGTACGCCGCCTTTGCGTCGCAGGTTTCGAAGGAGAAGCCTCGGCGGCTTAAGATGAAGCTTGCCATCTGAATCCTGTAGAACCGCCGCCATAACGGATCGGTATCTTCGTCGCTCATAATTGCAAGTATGAGGTTTGAGATGTTTTCGATGAATTCACATGTGTGTTCCGTCATTGTATATGGGAAATATGCCCGGACGGCTCTCCAAGCCGGTATCCAGACCTATCCGCCGCCCTTTTTCGGATGCCCTTTCGGTGTGTTTTTTGTATTCACCGTAGGAGAAGCCTCCAGGTTTCATTCTTAGGTCTGTACCGTTTCCAGAACTAATATAACAAGGTTTTTTAAGATTGCAAAATTTTTTCCGCATTGTAAAATTACGAGGATAATGTAATATATCACTAGCCGCAGGGCGAGTCCCGCGGAAGCGTTTCAGGTATTGGATATGGCGGAAAAAAAGGAAAATACAGGAAAAAGAAGGCCGTGGAAGCGGCCGGAAATCATATCGTATGCTTTTGCCTCGTCTTTGGCTAGGCTGTATAGTAAGCTTCGCATGAGGATTAAGGTTCAAGGTGATAAACCGGTAGGACCGGCTCTGCTGCTTGCGAACCATAACATGATGAACGACTGGCTCTTTATGCCATCTATATGCGGCAGGCATCGCGTAACATTCATGGCAGGTCATAGGTTTTTTGTTAAAAAGCCGCTGGGACCTATTCTTAGGCTGTTGCGCGTGATTCCAAAGTACCAGTTTGCCACCGATATTACTTCGATGAGGCGTGTGAAGGATGTTGCCGGAAGGGGCGGCCTTATATACGTTGCTCCGGAGGGCACTGTCTATGCGGCGGGTCGACTTGGTTTTATCTCCGACGCCACGGCAAAGTTCGTTCGTTTTTTGAAAATTCCGGTGTACGCGGTGCGGATAGAGGGGGCGAGTCTTGGATGCGCGAAATGGTCGACTCATATGCACAAGAGCCAGGTGACGCTCACCACAACGAAGATCCTCACAGCAGAGGAGGCAAAAACGTTGGACAAGAACGAGGTGATGCATAGGATCATCGAAGCCTTGTCCTACGACGAGGCGGAGTACGCGCTCCGCGAGCATATACACGTGAAAGGACGCGATCTTGCAGAAGGCTTTGAGAGAATGTTCTATAAGTGTCCTGTGTGCGGTCGGGAGTTCACTATGTCCTCAAAGGGGTGCGAGGTCTTCTGCGCTGCCTGCGGCAGCGTGGCAAAGCTCGGCTCGGATTTCAGGTTTACGTGGACCGTTGGGGACAAGGCCGGCGAGTTAGACTGCCAGATGTCCGATCCAGACCGGTGTGCGAGAGGCGCCACCGCCTCAGGAACCGGCGGCAATCCGAAAGATACTTCTACGGAGGAATCAGCTGCTCTGAGTGAAAATACTTCTGGCACCGAGGCGGCAGGTTCGAAGGCTTTGCGTGAAAATACCTCAAGTGCCAAGGCGGCTGAGGCGGCCGGACAAGCTCGGGAAAAGAGAGACTCCGAGTATTTCAACAAGCATTTCGCTTCTTTTGTCGATTGGTATGATTACCAGTTCAGCGCGATGAAGCGCGAGGTTTTGGACAAGAACTTCTGCATGACAGACGAAGTGGATTATGCCACCGACGAGCGCGGAAGCAGTGATTTCAGGGTTGTGGGAAGCGGACGGATGATGCTGTCTCACGCCGGATGGGACTACACCGGTACGATGCGCGGAGAGCCGTATCATGATCATGACGACCTGTCCGCGGTGTTCCTTGCAACTCTCGCAGCAGGGAAGTTTTTTGAACTTCCTGTGAAAAACGACCGTTGCAGGGTTTTTTATCCAAAGAACGGCAACCGGGCGATGAAGTGGCACCTTGCGTCGCGGGCTATCAGCGAACTGCTTGAAAAAGGCGAGCTGGAGGATAGCGTCGCTTCCAAGGACAGCGGGGCCGAGGATAGCGGCGAAACGCAGGCTTGAAGCGCAGAAGCGCTTGATCACAGCATAATCCGGAGCTGCGAGTTTTCAATCAAGGAGCGGGACGGGAACGTAATGACGCGGGCGACGCCTATTCGTTCAGGAGCATCCTGTCGGTGGAGAGCGCCGCTCCCGCCGCTTCGCTGAACTTACGTATGAGAGCGTCCACGGTGAGTGAACTTTTCTCTCTGCCGGAGGCTTCGAATATTATGTTCCCCGCGTTCATCATGAAGAGCCTGTTTCCGAGGTCTATGGCGCTCTGCATGTTGTGAGTTATCATCATGCAAGTGATTTTTTCCGTCTCAACAATGCTCCGGGTGAGAGAGAGTATCTTCTCTGCTGCCTTCGGATCGAGGGCGGCGGTGTGTTCGTCAAGAAGCAGAATTTTGGGCGGATTGAAGGTTGCCATCATAAGCGTGAGAGCCTGTCTCTGCCCTCCGGATAGGAGCCCCACAGGCATTTTCATCCTATTTTCCAGCCCCATTCCCAGCATGGCGATTCTGTATCGGAACCGCTCTTTTTCTATTTTTGAAAGAGTAGAGAACCAGCCTCCTTTTCCGGCGGCCAGCGCAAGGTTTTCCTCAATGCTCATCCCTGGAGCGGAGCCCCTCATCGGATCCTGGAACAAGCGTCCGATCTGTTTGGATCGAATATGCTCCGGAGTGTAGGTGATGTCCTCTCCTCCGAGGAGTATTTTGCCTTGGTCGACAAGAAAAACGCCGCTGATTGCGTTGAAAAGGGTGGATTTTCCGGCGCCGTTGGCACCTATGATGGTTATGAAGTCCCCCCTTTTGATCTCCAGTGAAAGTCCGGTCAAAGCTTTTTTTTCATCCACCGTTCCAGGATTGAATGTCTTTGAGATGTTGTCCAGTACAAGAATCGCGCTCATATCTTCCCTCCGACGGATGTCTCTTTTGTGTCTTTTGAGTCTCTGGTGTCTACGGTGCGGCTCTTGTCCGAATTCTGTTCTGAGTTCTGAATCGCCGGGTTTTCGCAAATCTCTACGCCCTGCTGCGCCACCCGGCTTTGCTCCTGAGGCTTTCGGCTTCCGCGCATGCGTTTCAGCGCGGTCGGAAGGTTCTTCTGTATGTACGGACCGGAGATGGCGATGACAACAATCACCGAAGAGACCAGTTTCAGCATGAATGCCGGCATGTTGAGTCTCAGAGCGAGGGTGTACACAAGCCGGAATAAGAACGCACCGAGAACCGCGCC
>CAMKPI010000142.1 GCA_946414625.1 uncultured Spirochaetaceae bacterium
TAGAGCCGCAAAACACGGCAACCCGTTTGATTTCCCCCATAGCATCACCTGCTTTCCAGAACGATTTTTGATTTCAGCACCGCGGCAATTGTCTTGGCGTCGTCTATCAAACCCTTGTTAATCTCGTCATATAATTCCGAATTCGGTACAGTATAAACGTTCAAAAACTCGTCCGGATCCAAATCCCTGCTCCCCGGAACGAGATCCTCGGCAAGGAACATATGAATGCATTCAGTTGTGTATGCTACGGAAGGCATTAAACGACCAAGAGATGTCCATTTTCCGGCTGTGTAGCCGGTTTCCTCCCGCAGCTCGCGCTTCGCGGCCTCCAGAGGATCCTCATCAGAAGATTCCAGCTTTCCCGCAGGAACCTCCCACACAACACGTCCGGCCGGATAACGGAACTGCCGCTCCATTATTATTCCGTCCTTCGCCTGAGCCACAATGCAAACCGCGCCGTTGTGCCTTATGTATTCGCGAATAGAAACCTCTCCGTTCGGAAGAACGACTTTATCACGATATACATCGAGGAGCCTTCCCCTGAAAACGTTCTCCGATTCCAACGTTCTCTCCAAAAGCGCATTGTCATCTGCTGAATCAACCATATCAATACCATCCTGGAATATATTCATAAAATCGCTGATCACAGGCGCGTGCAACACAGGATGCCGCCGAAACATATTCTTCAAAACCGGAATTTACGAGCATAAACTCGATTTTGAAAGCGTCGCGGCAGGCGGAGAGATTGTACAGTCCGGGTCGCATCGCAACTGGCTGAGAGATTGTACAGTCCGGGTCGCATCGCGGCAGGCGAAGAGATTGTACAGTCCGGGCCGCATCGCAACTGGCGGACAGGTTGTACAGTCCGGACCGCTTCACAGCAGGCGGACAGATTGTACAGTCTGAGCCGCTTCGCTGAAAACGGACAGGTTGCAGATTCCGTGCGCAGAACCAAACCAGCGATTCCACATATCCGGGATTCTACCACAACTCGTCACGAACGGGCAATCACGGCTCATATTCGCCCGAATCATTCTCCCGCCCGAACGTTGCGCCTTTGTTCTCGGTTATATACCAATCGGCGGCAGAGTCCGTGTCCACGCTCACGAAACTTTCCGCGCCGTCTTCAACAAGGCGTCGGCACATGGTCCGAAGCTTTGTGCTTTTCGTTGAGTCGACCGGGGCGTCCACCGAGTCCCACCAACCGTTTTTCACGGCGGTCATCACGTTTTTTTCAGTCCCGGCATTACCGTACCCGCTGTACTTGGAGGCGTGATTGCTATAAACAACACAATCGACAACCTTTGCGCCCGGAGCCGGCGACAAGGCAAGAGTTTGAATACCGTTGTTGGAGTATCCCTTGGCGACCGAGTCCAAAGCCACGTTTAACACACCGCCCCGCGGAATCACACCGCCTGTAGACAAATTGTTTTCCGCCTTGACCTCGCCGGAGAACCATATGACAATGAACGCACCCTCCTCGGCTTCAAAGTCAGGCAAAATGCACCTTCCGTCGTAGCTCTCCGGCACGCCGTTATACAAAACAAGCCCGGCAAGATTTCCGGAACGGGTCACCTTCAGCTCTGTCTTCGGTTCGGTCTTGGAGCATACTTCGTTTACCAAAAGCCCTGCCGGATTCGGATTGAAGCCCCACACAGGAGACGAGAAACCCGTTGTGTTACCGTACTCATCGGCAACCCGACCTGACACGGACGCCACCTCGCCCGGTTTTATCCCCCTGTCCAGAGTGACTACTATCCCGTAGCCGTCCGACTGTGCCGTGAACGGCTCGAAAGAATTCCCAAACACTTCCACCTCCTTGTTGAAAACAAAGCGCACTCTGCGCTCATCCATAGACTGGACTTCAACCAGAACAGGTGGTATGCCCGACGAGGCCAGAACGCCTTTGACCGACACAATCTCTTCCGAGAAGCAGGATGCAAGGCATATCAAGGACAGGATAGAAACAAGAATAATAGACAGGCGCAACACGAACCCTCCAACGGTCCACGGAACGCGTCGGTGTCGCTGAAATTCCGTCCAGAATTATCAACCAGTCCACCGGATTTATCGCAAAACCTGCCGGCAGCAAAAACCGCGCTCCAATGCTCTCTACATATTATCCAAGTAAAATTATTTTTCTTTTATTTAGCGCTGCATTGTAAATATTTTTCCAAAGCAAATGGAATCCCCTGAATCTGCGCCCCCCCTGAAAGTGTCAAAGATGAAATTATAGATTTTTCAAAACAAATCTTTACAGCATAAAAAAATCCCCCCTGTTTCATAAACAGAAGGGGGACTATCCATAATCGAACAATTAACAACAATTCATCCGATAAATAACATCTTTACAATAATCAGCCTATTACAGGCTCAAAAAATCGTACTGGATCGCAGTCAAACATAAGGCTCCACCATGGCTTTCAACAGCGGATACGGAGACGCTCCCATTCTGCGATTCACAATCTCACCATTCTTAAACACGGCAAGTGTCGGGATCGAACTCACGCCGTATGATGCAGCCACTTCCGGCGCCTCGTCCACGTCGAGCTTACAAACCTTGAGCCGACCTGCGAACTCCTCTGAAAGTTTTTCGACATGCGGTGCAACCATCCTGCACGGTCCGCACCATGTGGCCCAAAAATCGACAAACACAGGCCCCGTCGCCTTCAGAACCTCGCTCTCAAAATTATCCTTGTTCAAAACAATTTCCATAATCATACCTCCCGTCCCTTTCCGAGAAAAACATCCTGAAAGTCTTATAGACCCGACTCCGAGCCAGAACATTTCAGACGCAATTCCAAAAGAACCCAGTCAAATATATCCACAAATCCGTCATTCGGCAAAACCCGTGTGCCGAGGCGCAAAAACGACCACTCAACGCCATGACCACTCAACGCCGTGACCATTCAACGCCATGACCACTCAACGCCGTGACCACTCGACGCCGTCAAGATGATTCTCCCAACGGACTACACAAGATTCTGCATTATGAAATCCCGTCTCTCAGGAGTATTGTTTCCCATATAGAAATCCATCACCTTGCGCGCCTCTACAAGACTGTCTATCGATATAGGTATCAGCCTCATGTCCTCCCCAATGAACTGTCCGAACTCCTTTGCCGAGATTTCTCCCAGACCCTTGAAACGCGTCACCTCTGCACCCTTTATCTGACGCATCATCGCATCCCGCTCACTCTCGGAGTAGCAATATGTCGTAACGCTTTTATTTCTCACCCTGAACAGCGGAGTGTCGAGTATAAAGATCCTACCCGCCTTGATCAGGTCCTCGAAGTAGCTAAGGAAATACGTCAGAAGAAGGAGGCGGATATGAAAGCCGTCAATATCGGCATCGGTTGCGAATATGACGCGTCCGTACCGAAGCCCCTCTATGCCGTTTTCAATGCCCAGAGCCGCCATCACGTTGTACAGCTCCTCATTCTTATACATCTCGGTGATATTCTTGCCGTTCACATTCAAAGGCTTGCCCCGAAGGGAAAAGACCGCCTGGGTAGCCACATCACGCGCGGTATTGAGCGTGCCGGATGCGCTGTCTCCCTCGGTAAGAAAAATCATGCTTCGCTCCCCCATATCGGCGTGGGGACCGCCCTGCCCCAGATGGAACTTGCAATCTTTTAGTTTCGGAATATTAAGGCTGATTTTCCTGGCGTTTTCCTTGGCGATCTTCTTTACCTCGGAGAGTTTCTTGCGGATGGTCTCGCTTGTCTGGATCTTCCGGCTCATCTCTCCTGCCGCATCCGGATTCCGGTGCAGGAAATCAAGCACAGCCTCCTTCACCTCTTCGATTATCGGCGTACGAATTTCCGTGTTACCCAGCTTGT
>CAMKPI010000143.1 GCA_946414625.1 uncultured Spirochaetaceae bacterium
CTGACACGCTGTACTACGCAAAGAGCCTGATAAACGCCACTGATCCTGACTCGGTGAAGCCGTATATTGAGGTGGCACAGACGAGCATCACGAACTATATCGCGGAAAATCCGGATGTTGATTTTCATGAGATCGAAAGGCTTTTCGGTGTCAGTGTGAATCTTGTCGAGGCTTCCGTATACAATCCGGCAGGCTCTCAGTTCATGGCAGACATATCGTATGTCGACATGGCAGGTCAGTTGGCTTCTGCTGTGGCGTCTGACAAGGATCTGTATAAGAATCTTTACACCGCGGAGGAGGGAAAGGTTTTCGGACCTGTCTCACTTTCCGACGGGACTGTGATTTTTGTGAAGGTTCTTGCGTCCGATCCGAGTGTGACTCTGGCATATACGATGTCTGAACTGTATGAGCAATATGCTCCGTTACTGACCTCCTACGATGCTCGCGAGGCGATTCTTTTGAGCCCCAAGCATGAGAACAAGTTCACCGAGAAGTTCTTGGAGATGATTCTTCCTGGAATTCCGAGCAGCTCAGAATCCGCTGGCAGTGCTTCCGATGAGGCTTCTTCCGGAGCCGGAGCCGATGCCGCGCAGGACGTCTGATTCTGAATTTTTTTGCTGCTGAAAACTGTTTTCAGCAATTATACGGGACGCATTGCTATGAAAAAAATACTTTTTGTCACAGCGTCGATGTCTCGCGGAGGAGCGGAGAGAGTGATATCCATTCTCTCCGATTATTTTGCGTCCAAAGGTTTTATCGTGGACGTGGTGGTGCTGTTCTCTGGAGAGCTGGGATACGTCCTGAATCCGGCAGTGCGTTTTATAGACGCATCGAGCGGCGGTCCAAAAGTTTTCCGGCTCTTCAGTTCGATCCGTCTGTGTCGACGGGTTCTCAAAGATGAAAGGCCGGATTTGGTTTTCTCTTTCCTTGATTCGGTGAGCCTTGCAGTCTGGCCGGCCTCAAGGGGTTTGAGGTTCAAGGCTCCGGCGGAGGACAGAAAGGCTGAACCATTCTCCGATGGTTGTACGCATCGTGAAAAACACGGATCCACAGGTTCTGAAACGGGTGGAAAGAAGGCGGTACGTCGGCCACGTCTTGTTTGCTCTGAGCGGATAGACCCCACTTCCAGCAAAAGACCTTGGATATTCAGGCGGCTAATTAACCTGTTCTATTCGCGTTCAGACGCCCTTGTGGTCCAAACGGAGCGTGCGTTCGGTTTCTTTCCTGACAGGGTAAAAAGGAAATCTTTTATTATTCCGAATCCTGTCTCGGTCTCCTGTGAGGCAGCTCCTTTTCCGTTGAGGAAACCCGTTTTTGTCACGGCTGGAAGGCTCACGGCACAGAAGAACCATAAGCTGCTTCTCAATGCTTTTGCGCGGATTCACGATAGAGTCCCCGGATGGACGCTGGAGATATACGGGGATGGTGAGATGAGGGATTGTCTCATGGAGGAGATATCCTCGCTGGGCTTGCAGGGCTTCGTACATCTCAAGGGCAACAGGTCGAACATACATGAGAACATCTCCGATGCCGGATGCTTCGTTCTTTCTTCCGACTACGAGGGATTTTCAAACGCGCTTTTGGAAGCGATGATGATGGGCTTGCCGTGTATTTCCACAGACGTGGCGGGAAGCGGAGAGGCAATCCGGGCCGGAAAAAGCGGTATTATAGTGCCGGTGAATGATGTGGGGGCTCTTAGCAGTGCAATGTTGTTTATCGCGGAGCATCCTGTGGAAGCAATGGAGATGGGGCTGAGAGCCCGCTGTGACGCGGGGAAATATCGGCGGGACGCCGTATGCGGTCTATGGGAGGATTTAGCGCGGCATCTTTTGTTCGGGGACGAAGCATAGCCGAAAGGAATCTCCGCGGTTTTGGCTGTTTGCAAGTGTCGGCTAGGTTGTGCGCGACAGGAAGGCCTGTTTTCTTGGAGGATTTGTTTAATGAATTTTGCTGACAGGTTGACGCTTCGCGGCAAGAAGCTTGACTCTCTCTTGGAAATATTCACAATACTTTATATTGTAAGTATTTATGTATTTGCTGGGGGCCATGACCACTGGCAGCAGTCATATTCCAATCTAAACGCCGTTTTCTACATTTATCTTCTTTGCTGCTACGTCAGAGTTCACGGAATAATTCTCCTTCAGTCATTCGCAAAGCTGTATCTGCCGTTTCTCTTATTTTGCGCAGTCTCATGCCTCTGGTCGTGGGATAAGCCTTACGGAATAAAGCTCACAGTCGAGCTTTCTCTGATGTTCATCCTCGCAATACTGATGTACAACTACATAGTGACAGAGAAAAAAATCGACACAGTGCTATTCGGCTTCTATATAGGCGGCATTTGTCTGATGTTCGGTACGGTGTTATATTTCGGCATCCCTGCCTACTTCAAGGGACTTCTCGCCGGCGAACGCATGGGGCACATCCTCGGGAATTTGAACGACGAGGGCGTACACAGCGCATATTCCGCCCTGATTGCCTTGTATTTCTGCATTTACAGGAAGAAATGGCTCAATAGCATACCGTTTGTAGTATTGTTTATATTCGCCATGGGCACGCAAAGCCGAAAGGTGTTCGCGATACTCGCCATGGGTGTTTTCCTCCTAATATTTCTGCACAACGGATGGAAGTACAAGGTCTTCTCTGCATTGGTTGCAATCGTCCTTGTCCTCTCATTCGCGTATCTGCCTATCTTCAACGGCGTGGAAAAGAGAATTCTCGAGGCACTCTCAGGCGGAGACTTTTCCACGAACATAAGGCAGGGCATGATTCGCGAGGGCTTTGCTCAGTTCAAGAAAAACCCATTGTTTGGAATAGGAATCGGTTCCAGCCATGTTCTGATGGACCGCGCGCTGGACTTCGATTCGTATACTCATTGCAACTATATCGAGCTTCTCCTGATAACCGGAGCGGTTGGAACTGTTCTTTGGTACAGTCATTATCTTTTTGCTGCTAAAACCTTCATCTTAAAGTCTTTTAAGGGCTGCGCTTTGGCATCTCTTATGCTGACGTTCATGATTGTAGGTCTTGTTGTCCAGTTGGCGTCCGTAGAGTATCAGGAACGGTTCACGATAATCATTGTCATGTTATTTTTTGCGGTGAGGAAGATTTTGGTCGACGAAGAGAAGGGCGTTTAGGGGCAAAGGGTTCAAGCAGGGCTACGGCAAGGCTCTGTGCTGGTCGGGCAGGGCAGGCTCAAACCTTGACGGAGGCGCTTAGAGCACTGGATTTCTTGGGAGAGGGGATGGAATCAGAGAAAAAGGTCTTTGTAAACTCCGTTTTCTATACGATAAACGGAATGCTGCAGAACTGTTTCAGTTTTATTCTGCTTCCTTTATATACTGCATATCTTTCTACAAGCGACTATGGACTTGTGAGCATAGCGGAGAATTTCCTCGCGGTTATGAGCTATCTCTGCGCTTTTTCCGTCTATACCGCGGTGACGCGTTTTTATGTCGAATACAAGGACAGGCCTGATGTCCTGAAGCGCTTCTACGGAACGGTTACGGTTTTCGTTTTTGCATCCGCGCTTGCCTATGGTGTATTTTTCACTCTGTTCAGAGGAGCACTCACGCGAATCGTGTTCGGTGGAACGGCGTTCTATCCTGTTGTTTTTGTCTGTTTGATTGAAATAATATTTCATTGTCAAAGAATGATTTACGAGAGTATTCTGCAAAGCTGGCAGCGCGCGGGGACATATTCGGTCGTATCATTTACTCTCTTTGTCTTGAAGGTGGGCCTCACGGTATATTTCGTTGTGGGTCGGGGGATGGGCGCGCTAGGTATCATGCTTGCCGCCACAAT
>CAMKPI010000144.1 GCA_946414625.1 uncultured Spirochaetaceae bacterium
GCGGGAAAGTAGGTCGTTGCCAGGCGGTTTTTTTTTGCCCAAAACTGCCGAGTAGCATCGGATCTTCTGGGAGATTTCGGTCTATGGTGCGGCTGTCGCGATGAGGTTCTTCACAAGACATCGCGGCGTGTGTCGCTTTGAGAAAACAGCACGACTGCCGCGCGGAGGCTCCCTTTGCGATTTTTGCCCGTTCGTTGCAGGTCGGAGACCGCCGGGGCGGAGGGTGCCGCAGACGCTCCCTGGAGCCAGCGCGGAGGGTGCCGCTCAGAGTCTGGCGTCAACAAAGATCACGGGATTTCCGGAAGTATTTTTTTCCTCCTCGTCTAGATAGGAGACAGCGCGGCAAGTACCGTTTTGACGCCCCTGTTGGCGCGAGATGCGGGTCTTTGAAGACAGCGCCGGAAGGTGTTGTCTTGATGAAAACAGCAGCGGATGCCGCTTTGAGAAAACAGCAGCATGCGCCGCTTCCCTTCCGTGCTGGCGAGACCGGTTCTTGTTTTTGACCATAGACTCCTTTGCAACTTTTATTGTAGATTTATAGTCCCTGTGTCCCTCGGCTCTTTCACCTTTTTTTGTTGATCGATTGTCCTGGCTTCTCTCGGTTTTTTCAACTTTTATCGTAGATTGATTGTCTTGGCTTCCCTCGACTTTTTCCTTTGTGTATTCTCTCTGTTAGTATCGCGGCATCGTTGAAAAATTTATTCTTTTTGATAAAATTGATACAGTTAATATTATCTTAAGAGGTGTTACATGTATTTTGAAAACCGAGACAAACTTGATCAGCTGAAAAAAGACTCCGAAGCAATATGGAGGGGACTTTGACCCGGAGGGTCAGAAGAATAAACTTTCAGAACTTGAAGCGCAGACTTTGGAGCCGGATTTTTGGAACAACAAGCAAAAAGCGGATTCTGTGTTTTCCGAAATAAATTCCATAAAAGACATCCTTGTTCCGTTTGAGAAGCTTCTTTCAGATATAAACGATCTTTACGACCTCATTGATCTCTATAATGAGGAAGATCCCGACAATCCTGAATATGTGGCGGAAATAAATTCCCGTGTTGATGAGCTTCAGGCTGAGTACTCTGCATTAAAGCTGAAAACTCTCCTGAACGGTAAGTACGACAAAGGGGATATGTTTCTGACAATTCATGCCGGAGCCGGAGGAACAGAGGCTTGCGATTGGGCTCAGATGCTTACCCGCATGTATCTGCGCTGGTGCGAGAGACATAAATACAAGACTGAGATTTTGGATATCCAGGAGGACGAGGGCGGTTATAAGAGTGTTTCGATCCAGGTTTCCGGCCCTTATGCGTTCGGATATCTCAAAGGAGAAGCAGGTGTTCACCGACTTGTGCGTATATCTCCGTTCGATTCCAATGCCAGGAGGCATACTTCGTTCACCAGTGTTTATGCTTCGCCTGTAGTCGATGACAACATAGAGATCGAAATCAAGGACGAAGACATAAGAATAGACACATATCGTGCGGGTGGTGCAGGAGGTCAGCACGTCAACAAGACGGATTCAGCTGTTCGGATCACGCATTATCCTACCGGTATTGTTGTTCAATGTCAGAATGAACGAAGCCAGCAGATGAACAAGGACTTTTGTTTCAAGATGCTTCGGAGCCGTCTGTATGATTATTACAGCGCGAAGCTGGCTGAGGAGCACAAGGCAGAGGCCATCGAAAAGAAAGATATCGCCTGGGGCAGCCAGATTCGCAGCTACGTTTTCCAGCCTTACACGATGGTAAAGGATACACGGACGGGCGAGCAGACTGGAAACATCCAGGCAGTCATGGATGGGGACATAGACCAGTTCATCGAGTCATACCTGAGGTGGTCAAATGAAAGCGCTTGAAACAGGCTCTGAAGTATAGACCGTGCGGAAGGTGTGGTCCGCGGACGATGGTCTTCAAACGCGCGATACAGACAGGGGTGGCGAGGCTATCCGGCAATGGGACGAAGGGGTTTGGCTAGTGCCATACCACTCCTTGTCAAACGGCTGACAAGTCGATCCGACAGTGGAGCGAAGGATTTTGGCTAGTGCAATACCACCCCTTGTCAAGCGTCTGATGAGTCGATCCGGCAATGGAGCGAATGAGAGCATAAAGACTCTGATTCAATGAAGACGCGGTGTGCCAAGCCAGAGAAGCCACAATTATGATAGTATACACTTGACACTTTATGAATGATGGTGTATATTTGTATGTGTGGACTTCTTACAAGTCTTGGGATTGGACGGCCTGCATTTTAGCATGAAAAAAAACATATTGTTTCTTCTGTTTCTGTTCCTCTTCATATCTTCTGCTTTTGCCGTAAAAAGCTCTGCTGTGAGGCCTATTGACAAGAGAGTGTGCGTGCTGCCGTCAAACACCGAAATCGAGCATTACCTGTCTTTGTTCATTCCCCCGGAGAAGATTGTAAAGGGAGATGTGGAGCGGATCAGGCAGGTGAATGCGAATTTCGATGTCGAGATGCTTTCTTCCGGTGATCTGCGCCTGATGGAATTTGTTTCCGCAACTAACAGCGCTGATATCTATGTAATTCCGTTGGTGAGGTCTGCAAGCGGATTCAACCATCTGACTCTGTATGTATACGACGGTGGAACAATAGAGAAAGTCTACGAAGCCATAGACTACCAGGACAGCACATTCAAGGTGGACATAGTTCTGGATCTTTATAAATATTTCACCGAAACAAGGTATTCGCTTCTGAAATTCGAGGATCTCGTCCCGGGAACATCAATCTACCTTGACGGCCGTATTCCCAGATCCGTGGAGGGCGCGGTTCTTGTTCCGGAAGGGGAGCACAGGATCCGTCTGTCATCGCTTGGGTACGTGGATTGGCAGGATGACGTCTCTTATGAGCCTGACACAGTGAACACAATAAGAATCACTCTGGATAAGCCTGTATATAGTGCGCTGACTATCACAAGTCCTCAGGATGCGGAGGTATTCATAGACGGGGTCAAGGTGGGCAACACTCCCTATGTTGTGGAGAATTATTCAGTTCCCTTCATTTTCCGTCTTCATGCCGACGGATATACGGACAGGGTGGTGTCGGTTTCGAACCCCACGGATCATGTGAATGTGAACCTTGTGACAATCGAGATGGGAGAGGTGGACGAGTTCAAGAAGATGCAGAATCGCTTCTATTGGAGCTTTACGCGGACATTGCTGCTTTTCGGCGGCATGGCTGCTACGCGGGCAGTGTCCGGCTTTAATACCAGCACGCAGAATGCTGTCAACTATGGGTTCTACGGAGCGATTGCGGCTTCTGCTATTGAGATGGGATATAGGCTATATAAGTATTACAACGGGGTGAAGAATATTGCGCCGTAAATATCTGTGCTGCCGCGTGGAGCGCGGAATCGGTGGACTTGACGACTAGTCTCGTGTGTAGCCGGAATCGGCAATGGGAAGGAATTGGAGAAAGGATAACCGGTACTGAAACTTTTATTTCAGACCGCGGCACCAGACCTCGAGTATGAATGGATCCGGAATGCCTTATCAGAGAAGAAGGTTTTCACGCTTTGTGGGGCAGTTCAAGACAAATTGGAGCAGAAATGGGACTTAGAGATAAATTAGCTCGTCTTTTCCATCGTACAAAGATGGATGAGGAATTCTTTGAGAGCATTGAGGATGCCTTGATTGAGGCAGATGTCGGCGGAAAGAACGCAATGGAAATAGGCGATGCGGCGCGGGAACAAAGACCGGGATCGAACGAGGAGCTTCAGGAGATAATCAAGAAAATTCTTTCCGGT
>CAMKPI010000145.1 GCA_946414625.1 uncultured Spirochaetaceae bacterium
TGAACGGGCTTCAGATCTGCGGAGAACCGTCCCGCGAGGTGGAAAAGGCTGCTTTTGCGGTCGACGCGTCCCTCTCTACGCTCCAGGCGGCTGCCCGGGAAGGGGCGGATATCCTTTTTGTCCATCACGGGCTTTTTTGGGGTCATCCGCTGGCTGTCACGGGGTGCCATTATGAGCGGCTCAAAGCCGCAATCATGAGCGGAATTTCCCTTTTTGCTTCTCATATTCCTCTTGATGCGCATCCGGAGGTTGGAAACAATGCTCAGATTGCGAAACGACTGGGTCTTGTGAATGTTGAGCCCTTTGCCCGGTGGAGGGGAATGAGCATAGGCTTCAAGGGAATCCTGCCCGAGCCGCTCTCCTCGGGCGAAGTTGTGGATCGCCTGGGCGTCAGGACGAATCCGCACAACGCCCTTATACTGGCAGGATCCAAGAAGAACCGGAGCGTCGCGATCGTCTCCGGAGGCGCCGCGGAGGACGTGGAGGACGCGATAGCCCAGGGTGTGGACTGCTATATCACGGGTGAGTCCAGCCACCAGGTTTACAACACCTGCATCGAGAGCGGAATCAACATGTTATCCCTCGGCCACTACGAGACGGAGACATTCGGCGTGAAGGCACTGATGGAGCATATACGCAAGCGGTACGGCATCGATACCGTATTTCTCGATTTTCCCACAACTCTATGAGACAAGTGAGGGCTCCAATGGACTACGGTAAATCAAAAATCCATATTTTCTTCTCTTACATAATGAAGTATAAGCGGGACTTTGCGATTGACATGGCTCTGTCCGTGCTTATCTCTGCGGTTGATCTCGCTTTCCCGTATGCCACCCGCTGGAGCCTCAATAACCTTCTTCCAAGGGGGGCGTACAAGGCCTTTTTTGCCGTCATGGCTGCGCTATTGGCCTCTTATATCGTCAGGGCGGTCTTCCAGTACCTTGTTGTTATAGTCGGGCACAGGATGGGCACTCGGGTCGAGGCGGACATGAGGCGGGACGTTTTTACCCACATGCAGGGGCTTTCGTTCAGTTTTTTCGACAAGAATCGCACCGGGGTGCTTCTCTCCCATGTCACCAATGACCTGTTCGAGATCGTCGAGCTGGCGCACCACGGTCCGGAGCATCTTGTAACATGCACGCTTTCCATTGTCGGATCTCTTGTGATCCTCTCCATGATAAATATCAGGCTGACTCTTCTGCTGGCCCTGCTTCTTCCCGCATGTATGGTATTTTCGGCGCGTCAGCGCATAAAAATGCAGAAGGCAAACATTGCGGTGAAGCAGAAGACAGCGCAGATAAATGCGGCAATCGAGAGCGGCATCTCCGGCATACGGGTGAGCAAGGCGTTTGCGAACGAGCGGGAGGAGGAGAGAAAGTTCGACGAGGCAAACGAGGCGTTCAAGAAGACAAAGGTGTCGTATTACCGAGCCATGGGACTCTTCAACGGCTCCGTTGAAGCCACAATAGGGATATGCCAGGTGTTCACCATAGCCTTCGGCGGCTACCTGATGATGACGGGCTCTCTCACTCTTGTGGATCTCATTACATTTACACTATATATTTCGGTCTTTGTCTCGCCGGTGCGTAAGCTTGCACAGTTCATGGAACTGTACACTCAGGGAGCGGCGGGTTTCTCCCGATTTGTAAGCCTGATGCGTACAGAGCCTGAGATAACGGACAGTCCGTCTGCTGTGGAGCTGGACGAGGTGCGCGGAGATATTTCTTTCCGGGATGTGTCGTTCTCCTATGAGCGCGGAGTGCCTGTGCTTCAGGGGATCAATTTGGACATCAGACATGGGGAAAGGATTGCTCTCGTGGGCTCCTCGGGAGAGGGAAAGACGACTCTTTGCAACTTGCTTCTGCGTTTTTACGATGTCACGGAGGGGTCTGTCACTCTCGACGGGGTGGATATACGCCAGATACAGCAGCGAAGCCTCCGCGAACATATCGGGATAATCCAGCAGGATGTGTTCCTCTTTTCAGGATCGATCCGCGAGAACATCCGATACGGCAGACCCGACGCGACGGACGTGGAAGTGGTCGAGGCAGCCATTCGGGCGGGAATCCACGCGGAAATTTCCAAAATGCCCCAGGGCTACGACACTGTGGTGGGCGAGCGTGGAGTGATGCTTTCCGGCGGTCAGAAGCAGCGAGTGTCGATTGCCAGGGTGTTTCTGAAAAATCCGGGAATACTTATTCTGGATGAGGCTACGAGCAGTCTTGACAGCATAACAGAGAAAGAGATATCCGAGAGTCTGGATGTCTTATCCCGCGGAAAGACATGTTTGATGATAGCCCACAGGCTCTCCACGATAAAAAATGCCGACAGGGTGGTGGTGCTGGAAGGCGGACGCATCGCTGAATCAGGAACCCGGGCGGCCCTTCTTGCTCTGAACGGAAGGTATGCCTCCCTTGAGAGGGCTCAGGAGATACAGACTGACGGGGCACGCTGTTGACTTGTTGACCCGCACCTGTCCGCGGGCGCAGGAGATGCAGACCGACGGGGCGCGCTGTTGAGTCGTTGACCCGCACCTGTCCGCGGGCGCGGGGATGCAGACTGACGGGGCACGCTGTTGACCTGTTGACACGCACCTGTCCGCGGGCGCAGGAGATACAGACTGACGGGGCACGCTGTTAACTTGTTGATTCGCAACTGTCCGCGGGCGCAGGAGATACAGACTGACGGGGCGCGCTGTTGACTTGTTGACCCGCACCTGTCCGCGGTCGCGGGAGATGAAAGCCTATCGACTATGAGCGTCGTGCTTCGCAGCACCGCAATTCGTCCGACTGTGGCAATTTGTTTGTAAAAATGCTAGATTCGTCTCTATGAATGTTGTAATAATCGGGCGACCGAATACTGGAAAAAGCACCCTTTTCAATCGTTTGATAGGCAAGCGGAGATCCATAACGGATCCCACAGCCGGTGTGACACGGGATCTTGTGACTGAGCCCTGGATTCTCGCAGGGAACAAAGTCCTCCTCACGGACAGCGGCGGGGTGAAGGTCAAGGGCGACGGAATCGACCGCCTTGTTTCACAGAAGAGTCTTTCCCTCCTGGACAGCGCGGACGCGCTGATTTTCCTTATGGACTGCACCGAGGTCACGCCGGAAGATCAGATGCTTTTGGAGACTCTCCGGCCATATTCTGAAAAGGTTCTCCTTGTTGTGAATAAGGTTGACGACGAGACCCGCGAGAATCTTGTCTGGAATTTTTTCAGCTACGGGTACCAGAGAGTTGTAGGAATATCCGCTTCACACGGCCGTGGAATAGACGATCTGGAAGACGCTCTCGTTGGGATGCTCGGTCTGGAAGACAAGGCTTTGCCGGATGACCGGGATGAATCCGGCTCTGGAACCGAAGGATTCGATGCGCCTGATATGGCTTCCGGCGCCGGGGCGTCCGACATTGATGAGAGCGAGGCTTTGCAGCCGCACTGCGAGGATCCATCCGCCGGCGGGGATGATGCGAATTTCATTATTTCGGGCAGAGGCGGTAATATGTCCGCCGCAGGCTTTTCTGACTCCACTTCGTTCCGAGGCAATGCAACAGACTCTATGAGTTTGCCCCGCCGGCTTGTGAAGATTGCTGTTCTCGGGCGACCAAACACCGGAAAGAGCACCCTTGTAAATCTCCTCACGGGAGAGGACCTTTCCATAGTAAGTCCTGTGGCGGGTACGACGCGGGATGTTGTCAGGGGTACGTTCTCGTATAAAAACCGCGATTTCGAGGTGCTTGATACGGCGGGCAT